>NZ_JBHSNQ010000193.1:0-53816 GCF_042655065.1 Ureibacillus suwonensis | reverse complement strand
CGCCCTTGTTGGTTCGAAATCAAACCATTGACGTGTTTGTCAAGAGCGATTGCGGCGGCATTTCCTCTAGTTTCGCTAGATCACATCCCTCCAAAACTAAGTTTTCATAGATTTTTTGACACTACCTCTACAGGTGTGTTTTATTATCCGGTTGAGCAGGCTGCGAAGGTTGCAGTTAAGACCGTTCAGAAATATATGGATGAGAATCCGGATGCATTTGATTTGGTGATGTGGGTGCTGTTTGATGACAACACATATGGAATATATTCTGAAATGATTCAATGAAAGATTGCCTGCAGGTTTATTTTTTTATCTCTTTTGTTGCCCAAAGGGCAGGCAGTAAGAAGCTGGATGTAAAAGTGGTCACAAGAGAGGGATTTGAAACAGTGTACACGGAAGATGAGATTTCACCGCTAGGCAGGATGCTGGGCACAAACTATCAGGATTATGCGCTTGCAGGGAACAACGGAGAAGATGCTCTGTCTCCGGAAGAGCTGGAAAAGGTTCTGGGTCGTGAGATTACGCCGCTGGCGGATGCGTTGAAGGAATTGATATAGGAGCATCTGCATTGATGGGGATATAGACGACGTGCTTACGAAAATATAATTAAAGAATGAATGAAGGATATACCGGAAGTTAATCGCACAAATTCCGGTTTGTCAGGATGAGGGCATAGCCTTTTATCTCGCAAGTTAATCGTGCTAAGATATGTTGTTGATGATGGTCATTCTGAAATGAAAAACCGATGAAAGATAAAAGGATTATTCCCGTGGAGAGAATAATCCTTTCAGGCAAAACAAAAAAGGAGAACACAAAATGGATAAGAAGAAAAGAAGGAAAAAGAGATGGCTTATTGTGGCTGTCGTTGTGCTTGTTGTTTTGCTCATTGCAGCATTTATCTATACACCCGCCCTGCCGGAAGTAGCGAAGATTGCAGACCAAATGGAAAATGTGGGCGGCGATCTGTATTTCTATGGAGAAAGTGATGTGGGCTTTATCATCTACCCCGGTGCAAAGGCGGATGAAAGAAGCTATGCCTATATCGCTCAGCAGATCAATAAGGAAGGTCATACTGTTATCATTCCCAATATTCCTCTGCACATGGCTGTTTATGGTCCCAAACAGGGGCTTGAAATTATGGAGGATAACCCCGAAATTGAGAAATGGTTTCTGATTGGTCATTCCCTTGGTGGCCTGCCAATCAGCCAGATTGCCGCAGAGCAGCCGGAGAAGCTGGAGGGTATCGCTTTCGTAGCATCCTTGATGTTTCTTGATTTGTCGTGTACAGACATATCCGCCATTCGTATTACCGCAGAGCATGACGGCGTTATGCCTGATAAAATGATGGAATCAAATCTGAACTACCTGCCGGAGAACTCCATCAGTGTCATGATCGAGGGCGCAAATCATAATCAGTTCGGCGCTTACTGGCATCCGGGATTTGACGGAAAGGCAACGATCACCTGGAAAGAACAGCAGGATCAGATGATTGCCTTGATCCTGGACTTCTTCAATGAGCAAATAAATGGCGAGAGCGAGGTGAGCGAATAACATGACAGAAAAGAGAAAGCAAATTGATAGAGCCTATCTTCTACAAAAAGCACACGGATATGATTCTCTGAACTATCTGAGCCTTACGGAAGAATATGAATTTTTCTTTGGAACGCAGGTTCAAGGTTATATTTCCTATCTGCGCAAAGGCAGAAAGGCCATGAGTCTGGGCGACCCAGTATGTGAGTCGGAGGACAGAAAACTTTTGATAGAGGAATACCTTCGCTTTTGTGAAGGACAATACTTAAAGCCGATCTTCATTGCTGTGAGCAGCGATACGATGCACATTATGCAGGAATTGGGACTTTCGGTCATGAAGTGCGGCGAAGAAGCTATCCTTAACCTTTCGGATTACACCCTTGTTGGTGGCACCCGTGCAGTCTTGCGCCGAAGCGTGAATAAAGGCGATAAAAGTGGTGTTACTTTGCAGGAATACTGTCCGCAGAAAAAGCGTGATTTAGCATTGGAAACTGAGATCGTGGATTTGTCCCGGAAGTGGTATGAGAGCAAAGAACGGCAAATCAATTTTGCTGTGGGAAGCATTGATTTTGAACATCCCTACGACAGACGATTCTTCATCACCAGAGATGCAGAAGGAACGATGCTGATATTTCTTTCCTTCCTGCCATATGATCATGGAAAGAAGCTCTGCGTAGACCTGATGCATCGAAAGATGGATGCGCCTACCGGCAGCATGGAACACGCAATCATTTCCGTTGCCAGAGCAGTACGGGAAGAAGGCATTGAGGAAATCAGTCTGAACTTAGCGCCGTTGGCAGGAATAGGCACAGGTGAAACTGGAATGACCATTGTGGAAAGGTTGCTGAATGCCATCTTTCAGAAAATGGATGCCGGCTACCACTTCAAAAAGTTACACCAGTTCAAAAAGAAATTTGACCCAAGTGTATGGAAGCCAAGGTATATTGCATATCACAGGAGAATTTCAAAGATTAACCTTGCCATGACGGTCAGCAGCACCATGCTCGGCTCGGTGGATTTGATCCTGTATGCCAAGTACAAGTTTTTCCTTATAGGAGAACTGTTCAAGATTAAATGGGAGTTTATGACCCGAGCGAAAAGACACCTTGATAATGATACTTGATACATTATTAGTTTAACTTTTATATCGTAGTTCAATCTGGATGGGCATCTTTGCATATCTGTTGATGTTTTTCCTCTTAATTTTGAAAAAGATACGGAATGGTCAATTGATGGAGAGGCACAGGGACGCTTTGAAATGTTAAAATAAAAAACATCCCTCGAACAGCGCAAGCCATGACTGTATAAATCGTGCAAAGGAGTGATGCTAAATGAATAAAGAAAACTGGTTGCTGTGTCCTATCTGCAAGAATAAAACTCGAATAAAAATACGGGCAGACACAGAACTGAAGAACTTTCCATTGTTCTGTCCAAAGTGCAAAAAAGAAACATTGATTGATGTACAACAACTAAAAATATCAGTTATCAAAGAGCCGGACGCAAGACGCAGAGCCGATAACCGTGAGTAAAATCACAGTTGTCGGCTCTTTTTCTCTCTATAGAATGAAGCTGATATATACCCGCAAATCCAAAGCAAAAGGAGGCGGCATTTCGCAATGTTGCTTGATCCAGAATCTTTAAAATATGCCGCCCTTCCGTACCTGTATTAAAATTGGACAATCATCAGGCGGCTTGAATTTATTAAAATAAGAGCCGCCGTTTATATGTAGGAAATAAGCTAACAGCGGTGGTGTGTATAGAGTTGTAGCAATACGACTCGTTGCGCTTCATTCAACCGGCGGCACCGTGGAGGTGGCCGCCATGCGCAGTTCGCCCGGACGACATGAAAGCACACAATATTACATAATGAAATGTAAAGCGCGGAGCTTGACCGAAAGGTTAGGTTCCGCGCTTTTTTTGTTGCGAAATTCCTCATATACTGCTGAATTAACGCATTATCGTGCGAGGGCTCCGCCGCTTCCCCTTTCTTTGAAATTTTCGAGGAAAGGAGGAAGCACAATGGCAAAGGAATATTATATCCTCATTGACGGCGAGAAAGTTCCAGTTAGCGAAGAAGTGTATCGTGCGTTCAAGCGTCCTGTATGGGCTGAAAAGAAACGCAGGCAGCGAGAACAGGAAAACGGCACGACTCCGCTTTCGCTGGATGCGTTCACCAAAGCTGGGTTAAATATCCCATCCGATCAGGCGCTTATTGACGAAATTGTAGAGGACAAGCTGTTGCTGGATATGCTGTTTGAGGCACTGGCAACGCTGACGGATGATGAGCGCAATTTAATTGATGCACTGTATTTTAATGAACAGACCATACGAGAATATGCTCGTCTGAATAACACTAACCATACGAATGTTATCCGGCGGCATAAGCGTATCATTGAGAAGTTGAGAACCATTTTGAAAAAATATCTGTAAAAGTGTTCCATTCGCCCCCTTACTGTCCTTGGGATAGTGAGGGGTTTTTATTTACCCTCAGACGGAGGTGAAATGTATGGACAGAAAAACAACTGCCGCTTTATCCCCACCGCGAGATTCAGAGACCACCGAGGAATTGGTCGGTGTACTTACTGCCATCAGCGTGGTATCGAAGCGATTGGCAAAAAAGCTGGCTCTGCTGGAACAGCGGTCGGCAGAGAATGGAGGTGTCAATGATGCAAGAGGAAAACCCATGTCCGCCCATGCCGATTAAGGCTACGCCCTACCAACACCAACGTGAGGCGTTTGCGTTCAGCCGCAGAATGTTTGGACTGGACAACGGTACACCACTTAGTCAAGGCGCGGCGCTCTTGATGGAAATGGGAACCGGCAAGACAATCACCAGCATTGCCATCACCGGTGCGCTGTACCTGAAGGACAAAATCCGCAGGGTTTTGGTGGTGGCTCCGCTCTCAATCGTTGGTGTGTGGGATGAGGAGTTCGGCAAGTTTGCTGACTTCGATTACACCCTCGCCGTTCTCTCCGGTAGCGGTACGAAAAAGGCGGACACTCTGCGGCATATACGAGGAGCTTCCCTGCAGGTAGCGGTGGTAAATTACGAATCAGCGTGGCGGCTGGAAAAGGAAATCCTCGCATGGCAGCCCGACCTTATTATTGCCGATGAGGGACACAAAATCAAGACCCACAATATCGCCGCCAGCAAAGCACTGCACCGGATCGGCGCGAAGGCATCCTACCGCCTCCTGCTCACCGGCACGGTAATCACCAATAAGGCAATCGATGTGTTCAGTCAGTACAAGTTCCTAAATACGGCGATATTCGGTGGCAGCTTTTACGTTTGGCGCAATCGCTACTTTGATATGACCGGCTATGGAAATCACACACCGGTTCTCAAGCGATCGATGGAGCAAGACCTGATGCGTCGTCTCCATAGCATTGCCTTTCGAGCGACCAAGGCCGAATGCCTCGACCTGCCGGAAATGACAGACATCGTCCGCTATGTGGAACTGGAATCTGCTGCACTGAGAGTGTACCGCGATTTGGTGAAGGACTCTTATGCCGAACTCAGTCAGAGCGAGGTCACCGTCACCAATATCCTGACCCGACTGCTCCGACTTTCCCAGCTTACGGGAGGCTTCATCGGGGATGATGATGGCAACGCGCCGCAGCGTATCAGCACGGCAAAGCAATCGGCACTGGAGGACATCATCGACGAGGCACAGCAGGAAGGCAAAAAGCTGGTGATTATCGCCCGGTTCATATCGGAGATTAATGCCATCTGCAAGCTGCTGGATAAACAGGGCATCGGCTATTCCTGCATCATGGGCGGCGTGAAAGACCGCAAGGAACAGGTGTCGGCGTTTCAGAACAATCCGGATATACAGGTCTTTGTCGGGCAGATTGCCACGGCTGGTCTCGGCATCACGCTGACCGCCGCCAGCACGATGGTGTTTTATTCGGAAGATTACAGCATGAGCAATTTTGAACAGGCCAAAGCAAGAATTCACCGTGTCGGGCAGAAGGAAAACTGCACCTACATTTATCTTGTTGCCAAAGGCACGGTGGATGAAAAGGTGCTGGAGGCGCTCCGTTCCAAGGCGGATTTGGCTCGGACGCTGGTGGATGATTACCGGCACGGCCTGAACCCATTTCAATGAGAGGATGATTCTGATGGATAGTGTTAACAAGTTAACACCGCAAAAAATGTTTGAGTTAGCGGATACTCTGAAAAATCTGCGTGATTTGAAACAGGATTTAGAGCAACAGGTCAAAGACATCAACGCTAAGATTGATGAGACAGACTACCGACTTTCGGAGCTTATGGCAGAGAGCGAAACGCAAAACTTTACCCGTTCTGGAACGATGTTCTGCCTGACCACTAAGACACGCGCTTCGGCGGTTGCCGGCTCCAAGGAGGAACTGTATGCCGCGCTCCGGCAGCAGGGTTTTGGTGAATTGGTGTATGAAACAGTCAACGCCAATTCCCTCAGTTCTTTCGTGAAGGAGCAGATTGGGGAAAATGATGACACATTACCGGACTGGCTGACAGGGCTGGTCAATGTCTTTGACAAAACTACGGTCGGCGTTAGAAAAGCAAGCAAATAACAAATTTATGGAGGTTACGAATTATGGCAAACAAGAAAGAAACGGCGCTTAAGGCGCAGGAAAACAATGTACTCAGTGGGTATAACCAACTGGCCAGTGTTAACATGGCCGAAATGATGGCAGAGGAACTGGACGGGCTGGACGCGGGGTTTGAGAGAATCAAGATTCCCTCCGCCGGAAGCACGGTGTTCGAAGTACCCGGGGAAAATCCCGGAGAACCTGATACTGTCAAAGAATTCTCAGCGGTAATCCTTTATCATCATCCACTTTATGCATACTACAAGGACAAGTATACCGGAGGCAGTAACCCACCGGATTGCGGAAGCTTTGATGGTATAACCGGCGAAGGAGACCCCGGAGGAAGCTGTGCCAAATGCCCATATAATCAGTTCGGTTCGGGGGAAAACGGCAGCAAAGCCTGCAAAAACCGCCGCAGGATATATGTACTGCATGAAGGGGAGATTTTCCCGTTGATACTCTCATTGCCAACAGGATCGTTGAAAGAGTTTTCCCGCTACATCAAAAGGCTGCTTTCTAAAGGTAAAAAGTCGAACAGCGTAGTTACCCGCTTTTCATTGAAAAAGGCGACCAATTCAAGCGGTATCACCTATTCACAGGCTCAGTTTGCTGTAGATCGGGATTTGACCGCTGACGAATATGCGTTGATATCCAAGCTTTCCGAGCAGGTCAAAGCATTCAGTACCCGAGTCGGCCATGACACTGAACCTGCCGGTGAAGAGGTAATAAATGTAGACCCTGAATCAGGTGAAATTACTGAGCCGCTTAAGTGATCAAAGGCCCTATCGGAGAGTAACTTCCATCTCCGATAGGGCGGAAAGGAGAACCGCATGGGATACAAATGTGTTTATATGCTGTCTGAAATACAAGAGTATCTGAAAAACACTGTCCTATTTGCTTTCGACTTTGAAACGTCACCCCGCGATAAATGGAGGAACGATAAAAGTGCAGCTCTGGATGCTCATAAAGCAGATATTACAGGGATCAGTTTTTCAGTATCAGAAGGGACTGCTATATATGTTCCACTTAAACATCGTAGCGGGCGAAATGCAGAGAACCAGGCGGCTATATGGGATTATCTGAAATTACTATTCGAATCAAAAGATGTAATAAAAGTTGCTCATAATCTGGCTTTTGAGTCTATGTTCCTTTACGCAAGAGGTATCGTCCTTCAAAAGCCTTGCTATGACACGATTGCAGCATCACAACTTACATTAAAAAGCAAGTGGGAGTTCAGAAGTCTTGCTGACAGCGGACTTAAGACGCTTGCACCCGCACTATGCAAAGCGGAAATGACAGAATTCTCAACAGTTACTGACGGTCGATTTTTCGATGAATTAAACCCTCAGGATGAGAAGACTATCTGCTATGCCTGTGCTGACAGTGATTATACTCTTCGCCTATACCATGTTTTTAATCAGTGGTTTGATAGATTTCTGCCCAAACACAGAACGATTGTGGAAGAGGTGGAATCGCCTACATCAGTGTATGTCGGGATAATGAAGTATAACGGTATATTGGTGGACAAGTCAGCCATGCTGAAAAAACAAGCGGAAGCTGCGAAAAAGATCGTCAGTATCAGGAATGAGATTGCCGGGATTATCGGCAACGTAGAGATTGGGGCAAATGCTTCAACTTCGGCGTTTAAAAAATATCTTTTTGTGGATCTTGGCCTTCCGGTTATGAAAACAACCGCAAAACATCAGGAAGCTGCCGACGATGAAACCATGATTCTGTTAAAAGAATGGTGTGAATCTAGCAGACCTGAGCTTGTTCGCTTATTTGATCTGGTGCAGGAGTACCGCAAATGGGGAAAACTCAAATCCACCTATATAGACGGTTATCTTCGGTTTATCGATGAAAACACCGGCAGGATTCATCCGGATCTTATGCCGCTGGGTACAGAGACAGGGCGGTTTGCTTCAAGAAACCCGAATATGCAGAATTGTCCGCAGAAAGACAATGACCCAATAGGCGTACGGAAATTTATCATTGCACCGGAAGGAAAGGCTATTTTATCCCTTGACTTCTCGCAGATAGAACTGCGCGTCGGAGCATTTTATTGCAGGGACAAACGTATGCTGGAAACCTATCGTACTGGCGGTGATATCCATGCTCAGACCGCTTCTGTTATTTACCGCATTCCTTTTGAGAAGGCAGCAGACAGAAATGCTCCACATTATAAAGAGCGCAGAACCATTGCAAAGAACTGCAATTTCGGTGTGTTCTATGGCCTGTTTCCTACTGGCTTACAGAGAACACTTAAATTTAAAGCTGGGCTGAACCCAACTTTGTCCGAATGTGAGACCATCATTCAAAACTTGAAATCCGGATACCCCGGTCTTGTCCGATGGCAAGATGAAGTTAAAAAGCGTACAGCTGAAAGCTGCTATACAGAAACATGGCTGGGCAGGCGAAGATACCTGCTGGGAATTCGGTCATCCGATTGGGGCAAGAAGTCGTTTGCCGAGCGGTGCGCATTAAATACACCTATTCAGGGTACAGCGGCAGATATTTTAAAGCTTGCCTGCGGGCGCATCATCAGTGGACTTCCCGAGAGGCTTTGGCTGAAACCTATACTGCAGATACATGACGAGCTGGTTTTTGAATTGCCGGAAGACAAGGTGGATGAAGCAGTTGCCTTTATAAAAAAGTGTATGGAAACACAACCCTTCCCAGAATTTGATGTACCTATTGTGGCAGAAGCCTCGATAGGCAGAAATTTTGGAGAAATGAAAGAAATGGAGGATTGATGTTATGAATAATTTACAGGTTTTTAAGAATACAGAATTTGGAGAACTCAAGGTTCTCGTAATTGATGGAAAGGAATACTTCCCTGCAACAGATTGTGCAAGGATGCTTAGATATAGTAACCCTCGTGATGCGATACAACGCCATTGTAAACCAGACGGGGTCGTGAAACACGACGGGGTCACCTTAACTACAAATCAATATGGTGTCTCGACTGAACAGCATGTTGAACGGACTTATATTACAGAAGGAAATCTATATCGCCTTATTATACGCAGTAAACTTCCTGCAGCTGAACGCTTTGAGAAATGGGTCTTTGATGAAGTGTTGCCCACGATCAGAAAATATGGAGTTTATGCTACAGATAAAGTTATCGAAGAGATGATTTCTAATCCGGAGTATGGTATCAGGATTTTCTCTGAACTGAAGGCAGAACGCGACAGACGGAAAGCTTTAGAAATAGAGAATGCAAAGAATAAACAGATTATCAGTGAGTTGAAGCCCAAAGCGAGCTATTATGATCTCATATTGCAAAATAAAAGCCTTGTGCCGATCAGCAAGATTGCCAAGGATTACGGAATGTCTGGCCGCGCTTTCAATAAGCTGCTTCATGAGCTTGGAGTACAGTACAAAATGGGAAACTGCTGGCTTTTATATCAGGAGTACGCCGATCAAGGATACACGCAGTCCAAGACTCATGCTATTGATGCAGAAAGAAGCGTAATGCACACATATTGGACACAAAAAGGAAGGCTATTTATCTATGACCTTCTTAAAAACAAGAAAGGTATATTGCCTGTAATCGAACGTGAACAAAAAAGCGCATAGGCAGGGGGTAATACCATGAGTATCAGCAAGTTTAACGCGGAAGGATATTACGACCCCACACCTTATGAAGCATTGCTTAGGATTGAGCGAGAGGCCAGGAAAGCGCCTTACAGACCGATGGTATTTATCTGCAGCCCATATGCTGGAGATATAGAACGTAATATCCGTAAAGCTCAGGGGTACTGCCGATTTGCAGTGAGCAGGAATTGCATACCTATTGCTCCGCACCTCTTGTTTCCGCAGTTTATGGATGACGATGATGAACAAATGCGAAATCTGGGATTGTTCTTTGGCATGGTATTGATGTCAAAGTGCTCAGAAGTGTGGGTATTTGGCAGAAAAATTACTAAAGGGATGTCCATTGAGATTGAAAAGGCAAAGCAGCGCAGCATTCCGATTCGGTATTTTAATGAACGATGCGAGGAGGTGCAGTGTAAGTGAGCATCTCATTCCCTAAAGAATTGGCAAACCGGAAGCAATGGATCTGCTGGCGTCTGGAACCAAACACAAAGGACGGAAGAGACAGTAAAATCCCTTACAATCCCTTAACCGGTAGAAAAGCCTCAAGCACTAACCCAAACGACTGGTCGACCCTTGACGATGCGATTGCGGCAAAAGAACAATACCTCTATACCGGATTAGGTTTTGTGTTCGCAAAAAGCGGAGGCTTAGTGGGGGTAGACATTGATCACTGCCGCGACAAAAACACTGGGGGATTAAGCGATACCGCCAAGGATATCCTTGAGCGGTTTCCGTCCTATACGGAAATCAGCCCTTCAGGAACCGGGCTTCATATTTTCTATAAAGGGGAGATGCCTGCCAAGGGCAATAAAAACACTAAAACCGGCGTTGAAATGTATGCCCACAGCAGATACTTCACAATGACTGGCGAACGACTGCCAGGGACTCCTGATTATATTGCTGAAGATAACGGGGCACTGGCCTGGATACATGAGAATTATATCAAAAGTAAAAAGCGGAGAGGAAAAAGCAAGAAAGACAGTAAGGTGGTTAAGCTAGAGCCGCTTACAGATGAAGAAATTCTGGAGAAAGCCCGGACAGCCGAAAACCATAAGGAATTTAATCTGCTATGGGAAGGAAAATGGCAGGAAGCAGGGTATCCGAGCCAGTCCGAAGCCGACCTTGCCCTTTGCTGTATGCTAGCTTTCTGGTCAGGCAAAAACAAAGAGCAGATGGACAGGCTGTTTAGAAATTCCGGGTTATTCCGGGAAAAGTGGGATACGGTACATCATGCAAGTGGAGCAACATATGGGCAGGAGACACTGGATAAGGCCATTGAAGTTACAGAGAACGTATACAGCCGCGAAAGCGAGTCAGTTATCTTTGAACATGAGGGCAGGTATTACCGCACCAGAGGCGAAAGTGTGTATCCTATAACAAATTTTATCATTCAACCGGTGGAGATGATTGTATCGGAAGATGAAACGCAGATGACTGCTGATCTTATTACAATTCGTGATGAAATATACCGCCAGACATTTATGACTACCGACTTCAATAACATCCAAAAATTTAAAAATATCTTGAACCGCCGGACGATATCCTTAGGCTATTTTGGTTCAGAAGGAGATTTGGAACTGCTGAAAGGTTATATATCCGAAATGGAGTGGATACGGAAAACAGGGGTCAAGGCTCTTGGAATTTATGAGCATGGCGGGCGGATGGTATATGTTTCAACGGATGGTGCCATTGAAGCCGGAGGCAACATGATTGAAGATATCGTGCAGCTTGATAAGTATAAAAGCATAACAACCGATATCCTAACCTTTGAGCCATTGACAAAGGAACAGCTTATTATGCTTGGTGAATGGCTCCTCAGCTATAACGAACCCATAAAAACGGTATCAGTAATGGCCTGGGTGGCCGGGTGCTTTATCAAACCGCATCTTAAAAAATCAGGCATCAAGTTTCCTCATTTATTGCTTGTCGGAGAACAAGGTAGCGGAAAAAGTAATACATTGGAGCGGGTTATTCTGCCGGTATTTTCATGCAGTAAAATCCGCGCGGCTACACAGGTTACTGCATTTACACTGATGAAGGAATCTGCATCATCGAATCTGATACCACAGTTGATGGATGAGTTCAAGCCTTCAAAGATAGATAAGTTAAGGCTAAATGCCTTATACAACCATCTTCGAGATGCATATGACGGCCATGAAGGTGTCCGCGGTAGGGCGGATCAAAGTGCTGTTACTTATGAACTGTTGGCGCCTATTATTGTAGCTGGTGAGGAATCGCCGGATGAAGCGGCCATCAGAGAACGGAGCATAGAATTGCTATTCAGCAAGAAGGACTTAAAACCAGCCAGCCATAGACAAGCATTTTATAAGCTGTGTGCGAAAGCGGATCTGCTTGGCAGCTTCGGTCGGAGCCTGCTGGATACAGCACTCAGAGTATCGGTTGCTGAGGCAGAGAAGTGGTATGAGGAAGCAAAGTCAGAGATATCTGATGAGTTTCCATCTCGTATCGTCAATAATCTCGCCTGTTGCTATGCCGGACTGATCCTAGTAAACAAACTATGTGAGTTCCTTAATGTTACATGGTCTGAAGTGTTTCCCATTAACAAAGTGACATGTATTCGATATCTTCAAAACGGTGTGCAGGAGTACTTGCTGGATGGCGGCAGCAATAATAAGACCATTGTAGAACAGACGCTGGAAATCATGGCCCGGATGAAACTGGCTCCGAATCAAGACTACACTTTTGATAAAGATGGCAAGGTTATCGGGATTCGTTTCTGTGATGTATATGACCGCTATACCAAGTACAGACGCGATTATGCAATCACAGGTGAATGTCTTCCATATAACCAGTTTCTGAAGCAATTGAGGCAAAGTGACTTTTTTATAGAGAGCAATAAAACGATGCGTTTCGGGAATGAAACAAAAAAAGCGTGGGCTCTTGATTTCTCGATACTGAAAGAGCGATGCGATGTGAGCGGCTTTGAAATCACAGATATTGAGCCTCTTTAGTATTGAAAAAGGTAACAAGGTAACAAAAAGGTAACGCCCGAAACGCTGATGAATAGCCATTTGTTACCGATGTTACCTTTGTTACCTAAACTTTATATATACGCGCGAAAGTACCATTGCTTTTTTAAGACTAAAAAATATAAAAATAAAAATATTTGTGTATACACCTACCCCAAAAAGAGGTAACAAGGTAACAAAATCCTGAAAAGCGCTTGGGAAGCTGATTTATGAGATGCCCTTTTTGGATGTTACGAGGTTATAAGAGGGAAAAAGGTAACATTTTTGGAGGATGAGCGGTTATGTCTGAAAAAAGTATTGTGACTAAAGTACTGCGGTACTTAAAGACAGTACCGGGGTGTTTCTGTTGGAAGGAACATGGTGGTATGTACGGGACAGCGGGGATACCAGACATTATTGCCTGTGTAAATGGACGGTTTTTAGCTTTTGAAATAAAAACCCCATCGGGAAAGACAACAAAACTGCAGGAAGCAACTATAAGGAAAATCCTCAATGCAGGAGGCGTGGCAGCGGTTGTCCATTCGGTAGATGAGGTGAAGGTTATTCTGGAAAAGCATGGCCTTCTATAAAGAACGAAGACATAACGAACAAGGAAACAAGCACTGCAAAGCAACGCAAATAAGCACACTGCTTCAAAGATCAAGGTTTTTTATCTTGATTTTTTGGAGGTGCGATATGCTGATTGCATGGCAGTATTTAGATAAAAAAGCGGCTGCTGTTGAAGCTTTGAAAGATTACAGCAGCATGCAGTACATTATCGAGCACAGTGATGAGGATATATATGAAGTTGAAACCCGTATGACAAGCCCTCATAGTGCAAAGATTACCGGAGTTCCGGGCAAACACAATCCCAAAAGCGGCGAAGAACGCCTTGCTGCTTGCCTTGACGAGATTGATGTGTTGAAAGAACGTTACAGGCGGGCATTGGAATATATGGAGTGGTTCAAGCCTGCTTGGGAAGCCCTGTCGGAGGAAGAACAGTTTATACTGACAGAATTTTTTGTTAATGATGTGAGCAAGACAGAAGCTGTAGCAAACATCGGAGAGAAGCTGTTTCTTGAAAGAGCACAGGTGTACCGTAGGAAGGATAAGGCACTTAATCATCTGGCACTGCTTTTATACGGGAAGTAGTTTAAGATAACATTAGCTGCATGTTAAATAGGAAACCCACTTAGATAGAACGAACTACCTAAGTGGGTATTTTTAATGGCCTACTGTATTGCGCTTAATATAAGCTTGTAGGAACTGTTATCTTTAGTATACATATTTTAATGTAAAAATCAATAAAATAAAAATGCACTAATTGATGCATAAATCTTGACAAAAGGCATATAATATAGTATCATTGTATCACCAAAGAGGTGATGCAATGAATCAGCACTATAATCAGAATTATACCTGGGAACAGATTGATGAGATTTTGGCAATGATACATGACTGTATTAGAGAGGGCAGATTCATTATATCAAAAAATGAGAATAGACAAGAAAACATAGATTTTATAAATGAATATAATCTAAACAGCAGAAGGCAAAAGGAGATTTTACTGAAAATAAAAACAGAAGATTTTTGCCATTCATTGCAAAATACGAAAGTAGGATTTGAACATGAGGTTTTATATGTATTTTGTCCCCAGGTTACGTTATTTAACTTTGATGGCATCGAGGAGTTAGTTGATATATATACGAAATTTAATCTAATTGATAGTGAAAGTGGAAAACGAGTGGTTGTTATATCGTTTCATAAGCGAAACAAGCCGATTGATTATCTTTTCCGATGATCAATCAGAAAATTAGAGAGTTTGAAAGGAGGCCACCTTATGAATAGGAATAAGACATTTTGCGAGGAATGCAGAAGAGATGTCGAATACATGGTAGAAACAGCAACAATTAAGGGTAAACTTAAAGGCGAAGAATATGAGTATACTGGAAAGAAGGCTGTTTGTACGGAATGTGGGAGCGAAGTCTATGTAGCGGATATAGAGGACGAAAATCTAAAGGCTTTGTATGACACGTACCGTCAAAAAAACGGCATTATTTCGCTGGAGAAGATATTAGAAATACCTCAGAAATACAATATTGGAAAACGTCCGCTATCATTGCTTTTAGGTTGGGGGGAAATGACTTTTTCGAGATATTGTGAAGGTGATATGCCTACAAAACAGTATTCGGATATTCTTCAAAAGATTTATGATGATCCAGCGTATTATAAAGAATTGCTGGAGAAAAATAAGGACAATTTAAAATCTCTGCAGGCATATGAAAAAAGTAAGCGGAAGGTACAGGAACTGCTTGGGGAAGAAAACAAAACGGGTTCAAAGCTGGACTCAATTATCCAATATCTGCTTTATAAATGCGAGGACATAACTCCTTTAGCTTTACAAAAGGCGCTATATTATGTACAGGGTTTTTATTATGCTTTTGAAGGACGGTTTCTTTTTGAAGAAGACTGTGAGGCATGGGTCCATGGACCGGTTTACAGAGATATATATAACAGGTATTCATCTTATCGGTTTGACCCTATTGAGAGCGTTGAAGCTTTCGATGAATCAGTTTTTACAACTGCTGAAAAAGCGATATTGGATAGCGTTATTAAGAACTTCTGCTGTTATAGCGGAAAAACGCTAGAGAAGTTTACGCATCTGGAGAAACCATGGCGGCATACTAGAGACGGTTTGCCAGTGGATGCGCATTCTAATCGTGTAATACCCAAAGAATTGATCGGGAAATATTTTGTAGCTGTGAAAGAAAAATTCAACATGCTTACTCCTGGGGATATAGAAGTATATTCGAAAGCTATCTTTGAACAAATAAACTGATATTTTTAGCTTCCTTTAAGATGAGATTTTCATGAGATGTAAAACACAGGTATCCAATATATAATGATATCGTGAAAAATGACATTAAAACGCATAAGCCCTTCGGGGCTTTTTTTATGCCATAAAACAGGAGTGAGGAAAGATGTACGATAATTGTTTTGGCAGTAACGGAAGGAATGGCTGCAATATCCTGACTGTACACAAGTGCTTGCAAGATAAATGTTCCTTCTATAAAAGCACCCAGGAGTTAGAGGAAGATAGGAAAAAGGCTTATCTTTTGCTTGCAGCTTTACCACCCGATATGCAGAGATATATTTCAGATAAGTATTATAACGGTAAGATGCCATGGTCAAATAGCAAATGTGTTGTTCAATATTCCAGATGAGATTTTTATGAGATGAAATTCAGTAAAAAACCAAATATAATGGTATTGTGAAAAGTTATGGATAAGCCTTCATGGGATGAACCTGTGAGGGCTTTTTTATACGCGTAAAGGAGGTGGCCAGATGCCAAGAAAACCAAAAAGGCCTTGCTCCTTTCCTGGCTGTCCTGAACTGACGGACGGAAGGTACTGTGACATGCATCAAAGGCAAGTGGATGCTTATTACAACAAATACGAACGAGATCCCCAAACAAGAAAACGCTATGGCCGGAGATGGAAACGCATCAGGGACAGATATATCTCAGAGCATCCGCTTTGCGAGGAGTGCCAAAAGTACGGAAGGCTTACACCAGCTGAAGAGGTACATCATATTATCCCTTTATCCAAAGGCGGAACCAATGCAGACAATAACCTTATGAGCCTGTGCAAACAATGTCACTCATCGATCACTGCTCGCGAAGGAGAACGATGGGCAAGACGGTAGGGGGGTCAAAATCTCTGGTGAAGCAGTTTTGTGCAACGGGCGGGGGGTCACGCGCGAAAAATCGCAGTTTCAAACGGGGTATATCCCCTGTTTATTTTTACATGAATCGAGGTGATGTGTATGGCAAAGGACGGTACCAACCGCGGCGGGGCACGTATCGGTGCAGGACAGAAGAAAAAACCTCTGGCGGATAAGATTTTGGAAGGAAATCCCGGCAGACGAAAGCTCATGGTAATGGAGTTTACGGATGCTGCGGAACTGGAAGGAGAGAGCATGCCGCCACCGAGGGATTATCTTGCTGCAAAGCAGAAGAACGGAAAAACAACACTGGCGGTGGAAATATACGAAAAAACATGGCAGTGGCTTAAGGAACGCAGGTGTGTTCACCTTATCCCTGCGCAGCTTATAGAGCAATATGCCCAGAGTGTGGCGCGGTGGATCCAGTGCGAGGAATGTATCACTGAATTTGGCTTTCTTGCTAAGCATCCGACGACTGGCAATGCCATCCCGTCACCTTATGTGGCTATGAGTCAAAGCTTCATGAAACAGGCCAATAACCTGTGGTATCAAATTTATCAAGTCGTGCGGGAAAACTGTGCTACCGAATACAAGGGGGCCACTCCCCACGACGATGTGATGGAAAAACTCCTGACAGCCAGGAGGGGTGGCTGATGAAAAAATCAAAGTCAAGCTTTCTTAGAGAACTGAGAAAATACAAAGACCATTTAACGAGGCAACAGTTTAAAACCCTGCGGGGACAAGTATTAAACGGAGATTGTGTAGGTGCTAAAAAGGGCCTTGAGAAAATATTGAACAGGAGAATGCAAGATGAACATACAAAAAATCTCAGTTGATAAACTTAATCCTGCAAAATATAATCCGCGCAAGGATTTAAAACCTGGCGATAAGGAATATGAAAAGCTAAAACGGTCAATAGAGGAATTTGGCTATGTGGAGCCTGTTATCTGGAACAAAAAAACAGGTAATGTGGTAGGCGGGCATCAACGCTTAAAGGTCTTGCTGGACTTGGGACAGACAGAGATAGATTGCGTCGTTGTAGATCTTGACCCCCAGAGGGAAAAAGCGCTCAATCTTGCTCTTAATAAGATTCAGGGAGAGTGGGACGAGAATAAACTGGCTGAACTGATGGCTGAGTTGGACGCAGGTGCCTTTGATGTTTCGCTCACAGGATTTGACGCTTCTGAAATTGACGAACTGCTCAACCGATGGTATGCCAAGGAAGCGGTGCAGGACAGCTTTGACATAGATAAAGCGCATGAGGAAATTGTGCAGTGCGAGCCGGTAACGAAGCGGGGCGATATCTGGCTTCTCGGGAATCATCGCTTGATGTGCGGCGACTCTACTAAGGATGAGGATTTTGAGAAGTTGATGGAAGGGTGTCACGCACAGATGGCAGTGACTTCCCCTCCATATGGGGTAGGCAAAGAATATGAAAAGGCTGGGATTGAACCATGGTTCGAGACAGTACGCCCAGTGATTAGAAACCTGTGCAGGTATGCAGATATTGTCTGCTGGAACTTAGGTGATCTCTATGCCACCGGCTCTCAGTTTATTGAACCCACCAGTGTTTACAGCGTGAATATGTTCTTGGACAACGGTTACCGCCCTATCTGGATCCGCATTTGGAAGAAACAAGGGCAAAATTTCGGTGTAGGACCTTATCATCTTGTTTCAAACAAGCCGGTTCAGCAGTATGAGTATATTTCAGCCTTCAGCAATAAAGGAGAAGTTGAGGAATATAACGATCAGGAATATGTATGGCTTTCAGCCTTTGCGGGACACAGTTATAAATTTGTGAAACGGCTTACAAAGGAAGAACGCAAGAAATGGGGTTATGCTGGGATATGGGAGATGACCACTGTCCGGGCAAACAAGGAGCATCCTGCAATGTTCCCTGTGGAGCTTCCATGGCGGTGCATCAAAATGCACAGCGACAAAGGCGGTATTGTGCTTGAGCCGTTCTCTGGTAGCGGAACTACTATAATTGCGGCTGAACAGACCGAGCGTAAATGCTACGCAATGGAGTTATCCCCTGTTTACTGTGATTTAGCTGTTAAGCGCTGGGAGGAATTCACCGGCGAAAAAGCCGTCAAACTGGAGGGTTAAGATTTATGGATATACTGAAAATACCAGCAGAAAAATTAAAACCTTCGAAATATAACCCGCGGAAGGACTTAAAACCGGGCGATCCTGAATACGAGAAACTCCGCCGATCCATTGAAGAGTTTGGATATGTAGAGCCGGTCATATGGAATAAACGCACCGGGAATATTGTCGGCGGACATCAGCGTTATAAAGTACTTACAGCTTTGGGGTATAAGGAGATCGACTGTGTTGTAGTTGATTTGGATGAACAGCGGGAAAAGGCGCTCAATGTTGCACTGAATAAAATCAGTGGCGAGTTTGATATTCCGCTTTTGACCGATCTGCTTATGGATTTAAATGAAGATGGTTTTGACGTTTCTCTTACCGGGTTTGATGCTTCGGAAATTGATGAGTTGTTCCGTGATAAAACAACCGCTAATGTCAAAGAAGATAATTTCGATACAGAAAAGGCAATTGCAGAGATTAAAACTCCGGTTACCAAAAAGGGCGACATATGGGTACTTGGCAGCCACCGTCTGATGTGCGGTGATAGCACCATGCT
Organism: Ureibacillus suwonensis; assembly: GCF_042655065.1. NCBI lineage: Bacteria > Bacillati > Bacillota > Bacilli > Caryophanales > Caryophanaceae > Ureibacillus > Ureibacillus suwonensis. The sequence goes on along the minus strand of NZ_JBHSNQ010000193.1, from coordinate 34,769 downwards.
TTCAGATGTGCAAAAGCTGATGAACGGACAAAAGGCGAGATTTGTTTTCACCGACCCACCCTGGAATGTTGATTACGGTTCAGATACCAGGCATCCAAGCTGGAAGCCAAGACAAATTCTAAATGACAATATGAGCACCGAAGAATTCGGCGCTTTTTTATTGCGCGCTTTTAAATGCATGAAAGAGGTTTCTGAAGCCGGATGCATGACCTATGTGGTAATGAGTGCTCAGGAATGGGGCAGTTTGATGAACGTCATGCGGGAGGCAGGGTATCACTGGTCGAGCACAATTATATGGAAAAAAGACAGCTTGGTACTATCAAGAAAGGACTATCATACCCAGTACGAGCCGATCTGGTATGGTTGGCTTGAAGGAACACGCCTTTGCCCGCTTAAAGACCGTAAACAGTCAGATGTTTGGGAGATACCCCGTCCTAAAGTATCGGAGGAGCACCCTACCATGAAGCCGGTATCGCTTGTAGCAAAGGCAATACTCAATAGTTCCGATATTGGAGATTTAACTCTTGACCTGTTCGGTGGTTCTGGTACGACAATGATTGCGGCACAGCAGACCGGGCGGGTTTGTTTTATGATGGAGCTTGACCCGAAATACTGTGATGTGATTGTAAAGCGCTATGTTTCACAATTCGGAACAGACTCAGTATTCCTGCTGTCAGGTAGCGAAAAAATACCTTATGCGGAAACACAGATTGCTTAAAAATGTCCTTGCTTTCCCCTCAAAATAGAGCGTTAATGTACCCCACCAAAAAGGAAAGGTGGGATTTTTTATGGGAATCAGAAATGTATTAGCTTGTTTGAGGGGAGGTGTATGGCATGAACGATAACAGCTTTCGCTTTTCACAGAAGGTTGTCGGTCAGGAGAGAAAAACTATTGCTTCAGTCATAGCTGAAGTCCTTGAAGGCCAGGTGCGTTATACTGGAGCCCCAGGGTTTATGTATGAGGTTAACGACGAGAAATCTGCTGACAGATGGACGGTTGGCAGGGACAGTGTGGTTCACTCGCCGAAAATCAGTCTTGATGAAATAAAAAGCATCCGTCCTGTTATTGACGCGCTGAATATGGCGGGCTTATCAGCAGAGGGAACCATGACAATTACTCTTTTTTTGGATGGCTTTAGCGAGATAAGCCTTGAAAACCTTAATAATATGCTGGCCAGCAAAGAGACACTGATAAAGAAAGCGATGACGATTGACCGGGAACTTGAAGTCTTAGCTGAAAACGATGAGATTACCTTCCCTTTCTGGAACGCGACCCTAAATGCCGATGAGGTACAGACATATATAACGCTGGCAAAGCAGATGGCAGAACAGGCAAAAGCACAAAAGCGAGTGCTGTGCAATGAAAAACCAGTAGATAATGAAAAATATGCTTTTCGCTGTTTCCTGCTTAGGCTGGGATTTATAGGTGATAACTTCAAAACCGAACGCAAGGTGCTGCTTTCAAGGCTGTCCGGCAACGGGGCGTACCGGAAAGGCAGAGCAAAGGCGGTGGACGAAAATGAACGATTTTCATAGCACCGCCTTCTTTGTCAAGCATCCGTTTAGGATTGAGGATCTAAAGGTGCCGCATCGGTATGAGATGAGGAAACGATTTGCAGTTGTGAAAACTGTCGAACTTTCAAAGATTGACTATGACAACTTCATTGCCGACCTATACGTTGACCGCACATTTATTGAGGAAAACAAAGGGCTTTGCCGCATTGACGAGGATGGAGTGTGGCTTTGCTTGCTGGTTAAGCGGCGGGGACAGTCTGACGGAGTGCTGGTAATGCCGGACGGTAGGGATTATCCAAAGTACGCCGCATATTATCCTGGAAAGGAGGACGAGCAATGAGTGTAAGAGATTATCCTTCAAAAGAAACTGTCCTCCGCCTTAAAGAGCAGTATCCGCCGGGAACACGCGTCGAGCTTATCTGCATGGATGATCCGTACTCTAAGCTGAAACCGGGAGATCAAGGTACAGTTTCTTTTGTGGATGATATCGGAACCATACATATCAACTGGGACAGCGGTTCTTCCTTGGGCGCAGCTTATGGTGTGGATATGATCAGGAAGCTGTAAATGTACACAAATTAAGATGCGAAAAATCGTCCAAAATCCAGCGGAAACTCATGCAGAATTGCCTTGCTATCCTGTGTTTTCAATGGCCTAATGTACACTGCCAAAGGGCAGAAAACACAGAGAAAGCGAGGAGAAAGCGCAATGCTTACAACGAGATTTGGAATCGAGGTAGAATTAACAGGGATTACAAGGAAGCAGGCGGCCAAAACTGCAGCAGCTTTTCTTGGCGGGAGGATTGAATCCAGCGGAGATTACTACGACACCCAAAAGGTTATTGCGCCGGACGGACGGGTATGGAAATTCATGAGTGACGGGAGCATCCGGACTCAGAAAAAGGAGCGCGGTCGGATTGAAGCAGCAGGACGGGAATACAGTGTTGAGCTGGTAAGCCCGATACTGACATACCGCGAGGATATTGAAACCCTGCAAGAATTGATAAGGAGGCTCCGCAAGGCGGGAGGTTTTGCAAACACAAGCTGCGGAATCCATATCCATATAGACGGGGCAAACCACACGCCGCGCAGCATCCGCAATTTTATCAATATAATCGCCAGCAAGAATGATCTTTTCTATAAGGCATTGCAGATTGAGCCGGACAGGATACGGTTTTGCAAGAAGATGGATGCGGCACTGGTTGAAAAGATGAACCGGCGTAAGCCCAAAACCATGGCGGCAATTGAGAGCATCTGGTACGAGGGTTACAGCGAAAGCCGGAGTACCCATTACCACAACAGCAGGTACCATTTTCTGAACCTGCACAGTTTTTTCAACGGCAACGGGACGATTGAACTTCGCGGTTTCAACAGCGAACTTCATGCGGGGAAAATAAGAAGCTACGTAGTGCTTGCCCTGGCGCTAAACCATCAGGCATTAACCCAAAAATGCGCTTCCAGCAAGAAACCACAGGTTGAAAATGAGAAGTTTGCCATGCGGACATATCTCAACCGCATAGGACTTATCGGTGATGAGTTCAAAAACTGCCGGGAGCACCTTTGCAAACACCTCGACGGCAACGCGGCATGGCGGTTTCGGGCAGCATAGATAACCGGGTGCTGGGGGCGGAGAGCCGCCCCTAGCCTGCGGTACACACAAGGAGGATGATACGATGAGCAAAGAAAAAGGAACAATATATTTAGCATATGGAAGCAACCTGAACTTGAAGCAAATGGCATACCGCTGTCCAACGGCAAAAGTGCTGGGGAGTGCAAAACTCACAGGATACCGGCTGTTATTCAGAGGCGGGAATGGCGGCGCAGTAGCGACGATAGAAAAGCAAAAAGGTGAAAGCGTACCGGTACTGCTTTGGAGAATCACGCCTTATGACGAGGAAGCGCTGGACCGATATGAAGGCTACCCGCATCTGTACCGGAAAGAAACGGTTAGAGTGCGTTTCAAAGGACAGTGGGTGTCCGCGATGGTATATATCATGAATGAAGGCAGACCGCTGGGGGCACCGGGTCGTTACTATTACGAGGTGATTCGCCAGGGATATATAGACGCGGGCTTTGATATTTCGGTTCTCAATAAAGCCGTACGCGATTCAGTATCACAGGCAGAGAAGTCTGAGGTGTAGGCCATGGAGAACGAAAATCTGATTACTGATAAGATTTACCGGCAGATTATTGCCATACGGGACAGCGGTGCCTGCAATATGTTTGACTTGCCAAGAGTGCAGGAAGAGGCATATAAAATGGGTTTTTATGAATTGGTGGTTCTTCTTAATGAACACAAGAAAGAATATGCCGAGTTTATCCTGACAGGCAAACGATAACGTTAATAACGTAACAGGTTTCATAGAAATCCATTAACGAGAGGAACTTCATCCCTGAGGTTCCTTTTTTCTTGTTCAATTTTAAGAGAGGAGGCGGCAAAGCTGCGGAAGTTAAAACGGTATAAACCAACAAAGTTTATGGCCGAAGGTTCTCGATATGACAAGGAAGCGGCGGATGCCGCTGTTACTTTTATAAACTGCTTGAAGCATACCAAGGGCGAATGGTATGGGATGCCTTTTGAACTCATTGACTGGCAGGAGCAGATTGTCCGGGATATATTCGGAATCTTGAAACCTAACGGATACCGACAGTTTAACACTGCCTATATAGAAATTCCAAAAAAGCAGGGTAAGAGCGAACTTGCAGCAGCAATCGCTTTATACCTTACCTGCGGTGATTTCGAGCATGGTGGCGAGGTTTACGGGTGTGCATCTGACCGTCAGCAGGCATCCATCGTTTTCGATGTTGCGGTAGATATGGTGGAACAGTGTCCGGCATTAAAGTCTCGAATTAAACCAATGCTGTCGCAAAAGCGGCTGGTGTATAAACCATTAGGCAGTTTTTATCAAGTACTTTCAGCTGAAGCATACACGAAGCATGGGCTAAACGTCCATGGTGTGGTTTTTGACGAACTTCATGCTCAGCCAAACCGGGAGCTGTATGATGTAATGCTACACGGATCTGGCGATGCAAGAAAACAGCCGCTGTTTTTCCTGATTACAACTGCGGGTACCGACCGCAATTCCATCTGCTGGGAAGTACATCAAAAGGCTGAGGATATTCTGCAGGGACGCAAGATAGACCCGACTTTCTACCCTGTTATCTACAGCGCAGCCGATACCGATGACTGGACAAGTGAAAAGGTATGGAGAAAGGTTAACCCGTCACTGGGCATTACAGTCGACATCGAAAAATTGAGGGTGGCTTGTGAAAATGCCAAGCAAAATCCTGCAGAGGAAAATTTATTCCGTCAGCTCCGCTTAAATCAGTGGGTGAAACAATCGGTGCGCTGGATGCCAATGGATAAATGGGACAGGTGTGCGTTTCCTGTTGATGCAGAAAAATTGCGCGGCAGAACCTGTTACGGAGGACTTGACCTGTCATCTACTACCGATATTACCGCCTTTGTGCTGGTGTTTCTGCCGCTTGATGAATCTGATAAATATCAGATTCTACCTTTTTTCTGGATACCGGAGGAGAATATTGATCAGCGTGTGCGGAGAGATCATGTGCCTTATGATGTCTGGGAGAGGCAAGGCTTTTTATATACCACTGAGGGTAACGTCGTGCATTATGGTTTTATCGAGACCTTTATTGAGGAACTTGGATTGAAATATAACATTAAGGAAATAGCCTTTGACCGCTGGGGCGCAATTCAGATGACGCAAAACCTCGAGGCTTTGGGTTTTACGGTTGTTCCATTCGGTCAGGGATTCAAGGATATGTCCCCGCCTACAAAAGAGTTGATGAAGCTGACATTGGAAGAACGCATCGCCCATGGCGGTAATCCAGTACTGCGGTGGATGATGGACAATATCTATGTCAAAACCGACCCCGCTGGAAACATTAAGCCAGACAAAGAAAAGTCCACCGAGAGAATAGATGGTGCGGTAGCGTTAATTATGGCGCTTGACCGCGCGTTAAGGCATGACGGGGATGAACGCAACGGATCAATTTATGATGAAAGGGGGCTGTTGATTATATGAGTGTATTTTCCCGTTTGTTCAAAGCAAGGGATAAGCCGAAAAACAGCCTGTTCGGTAATGCATATAGCTTTTTCTTCGGCGGCACATCCAGCGGAAAAGCTGTCAATGAGCGGACTGCTATGCAGACAACTGCAGTGTATGCCTGTGTAAGGATACTTGCAGAAGCCATCGCCGGGCTTCCGCTTCATGTGTACCGCTATAAAGAAGACGGTGGCAAAGAAAAAGCGTTGACCCATCCGCTCTATTATTTACTCCATGACGAACCAAACCCTGAGATGACTTCATTCGTGTTCCGAGAAACACTGATGAGTCATCTTCTTTTATGGGGAAATGCTTACGCTCAAATTATTAGGGACGGCGCGGGACGGGTGCTGGCGCTTTATCCGCTTCTGCCAAACAAAATGACGGTAGACAGGGCTCCAAACGGAGAACTGTTTTACACTTATCGGTGCGACAGCGATGAGAGTAGGGTTAATCCAAAAGCAGGCCTTATTTACCTACGAAGTGATGAGGTTCTTCACATCCCGGGACTAGGTTTTGACGGACTGATCGGATACTCCCCTATTGCTATGGCCAAGAACGCCATAGGCATGGCTATTGCCTGTGAAGAGTATGGTGCATCCTTTTTTGCCAACGGTGCAAATCCGGGTGGTGTTCTGGAACATCCCGGCGTATTAAAGGATCCGGCAAAGGTGCGTGAAAGCTGGAACGCTGTTTATCAAGGAAGTGCCAATGCTCACCGCATTGCAGTTCTGGAAGAGGGAATGAAGTTTCAACCAATCGGCATTCCACCCGAACAGGCACAGTTTTTAGAGACAAGAAAGTTTCAGATAAATGAAATTGCTCGGATATTCCGAGTACCTCCCCATATGGTTGGAGATCTTGAAAAGTCAAGCTTTTCAAACATCGAACAGCAATCTCTGGAATTTGTTAAATACACGCTTGACCCGTGGGTGGTGCGTTGGGAACAGGCTCTCCAAAAAGCGCTGCTTTTACCATCAGAGAAGCGGGCATACTTTGTCAAATTCAATGTAGATGGCCTTCTGCGCGGTGATTATGCAAGCCGCATGAATGGTTATGCTGTAGCTCGCCAGAACGGCTGGATGTCTGCTAACGATATCCGTGAGCTTGAGAACATGAACCGCATTCCCGCGGAACTGGGCGGCGACCTGTATCTCATCAACGGCAATATGCTTCCGCTGTCGCAAGCAGGCAATTTTTATGATAAGGAGGCAGATAAGAATGCAAGCAAAAACGCGGGCAGATAAGCCCCAAAACCCGCAAAACCCGGAGCGCGGATTGGGTCCAGCGTCACGCTGGTGGAACTGGGTGCAAAACGATGACGGCAGCCGGACTCTGTACCTTGACGGGCCCATAGCCGAGGAAAGCTGGCTTGGAGACGAAGTAACTCCCAAGCAGTTCAAATCGGAGCTGTTGTCCGGAGAGGGTGATATAACGATCTGGATTAACAGTCCGGGCGGCGATATATTTGCAGCTAATCAAATTTACAACATGCTTATGGATTACAAAGGCAAAGTGACGGTAAAGATTGACGGTATTGCAGCCAGCGCCGCTTCGGTCATAGCTATGGCCGGAGGTGACGTCTTTATGTCACCAGTCAGCATGATGATGATTCACAACCCTATGACAATAGCCATCGGTGATACAGAAGAAATGGAGAAAGCTATCGCAATGCTGGAAGAAATAAAGGAATCCATCATCAACGCTTATGAGCTGAAAACCGGGCTTTCCCGGGCGAAAATATCGCACCTTATGGATGCGGAAAGCTGGTTTAACGCAAGAAAAGCGGTGGAACTGGGCTTTGCCGATGGCATCCTGTTTATGGAGAATGAATCATCGCTATCCGAATTTGAAGTATCAGGAGGAATGATCTTCAGCAGGCAGGCAGTGACAAATTCCATCCTGCAAAAGCTTAAACCCAAAGAAAAACTAAAAGGAACCCCGATTGAGTCGCTTGAAAAGCGGCTTTTTTTATTAAAACCGTAAGGAGGATTTGATTATGAGCAAAATACTGGAACTGCGTGAAAAACGCGCTAAAGTATGGGAAGCTGCTAAGGCTTTCCTCGACAGCAAACGCGGGAACGACGGACTGCTTTCACCGGAGGATACCGCGACTTATGAAAAAATGGAAGCCGACGTTATTGCGCTGGGCAAAGAAATAGAGCGTCTTGAGCGTCAGGCTGCCATAGATTTGGAACTGTCAAAACCGTTGAATATTCCTATTACAGACAAACCCACTTCCATATCTGGCAACAATGAGAAAACCGGACGTGCCAGCGATGAGTACAGGCAGTCTTTCTGGAACATGATGCGCGGCAGGCGCAAATATGACGTACACAACGCGCTGCAGATTGGAGAGGACACCGAAGGTGGATATCTTGTTCCCGACGACTTTGAGCGTACTCTTGTGGAAGCGCTGGAGGAGGAGAATATCTTTAGGCAGATTGCCAATGTTATTACCACGTCCAGCGGTGACAAGAAAATTCCTGTGGTGGCAAGCAAGGGTACTGCATCCTGGGTGGATGAGGAAGGCCAGATTCCCGAAAGCGACGATTCCTTTGCTCAGGTATCCATCGGCGCATATAAGTTGGCTACTATGATCAAGGTGTCAGAGGAATTGTTAAACGACAGTGTATTTAACCTTGAACAGTATATCGCCAAAGAGTTCGCCCGCCGAATCGGAGCAAAAGAGGAGGAAGCATTTTTTATCGGCGACGGATCTGGCAAGCCAACCGGTATCTTGGCTGATAACGGCGGTGGCGAGATAGGAGTAACTGCGGCGAGCGCAACAGCCATTACCCTTGACGAGATCATGGACTTGTTCTACAGTCTAAAGTCTCCGTACCGCAGGAACGCTGTATTCATTATGAATGATTCGACAATTAAAGCTATAAGGAAGCTCAAAGACAACAACGGTCAGTATCTCTGGCAGCCTTCTGTAACTGCTGGAACACCGGATACTATCCTCAATCGTCCAGTTAAAACTTCTGCATTTATGCCAGCCATTGCCGCCGGAGCAAAAACGATTGTATTCGGCGATTTTTCTTATTACTGGGTAGCAGACCGTCAAGGCAGGGTTTTTAAGCGGCTTAATGAGTTGTATGCTGCGACCGGACAAGTTGGATTCATGGCAACCCAGCGTGTAGATGGCAAGCTGGTACTGTCTGAAGCAGTCAAGATACTGCAGCAGAAATCAGCTTAATGAAAACGGAGGTGCTGCGGCATGGAACTTTTGGAGAAGGTTAAAGCAAACCTCATATTGCAGCACAACGAAGATGACGCACTTTTACAAGAGTATATCAAAGCCGCAGTTGCCTATGCGGAAAGTTACCAGAAAAAGCCGGAAGGATATTATGCCGAAAACCCCATGCCGCCTACTACTGAGCAGGCTGTAATTATGCTGTCGAGCCATTTTTATGAAAGCAGGGATGGCTCGACGGCTGGCTTTTTTGGGGATAGTGTGCAGGCAGGACAGCAGGTATGGAATACAGTTAATCTATTGCTGCGGCTCGACCGGGATTGGAAGGTGTAAATATGGGCTTTGGGAAAATGAAAACTTTCGTGGACATTATCTCAGTCAAGCCGGTTAAGGATAGTGAGGGTTTTACAGAAAAAGGTGATGTCATTCTTGCTTCGGTAAGGGCATACAAGGAAGATAGGCATGGCAGTGAAAAATGGGCAAACAGGGCGGCGTTTTCGCAGGCGTCTGCCCTGTTTCGCTTCCGTAAGATACCTAACCTGGAAGTTACCACAGATCTTGTACTCGTTTGCAGCGATGGCAGGTACAACATTATCAGTGTTGAGGACGTAAAAGGACGCGGAATGTATATTGAGGTGCTTGCGGAAAAGGTGAAATCAAGCAAAGCATAAGAGGAGGGGGCTGCAACGTGGCTAAGGTGGAAGTTAAAATGCCGGAAGAGTTCTTGCTCGAGTTATCCAGACTTGGAGAAAGAACAGACGAAATCATACCTAAGGTGCTGGAAGCAGGCGGGGAAGTGGTTCTTTCAAAAGTGAAGTCCAATCTTCAGTCAGTTATCGGGAACGGCACTAAATATCCGTCCAGAGCAACCGGTGAATTGGTAAATGCTTTGGGACTCTCTCCTGCCAAACAAGACAGGGATGGAAACCACAACATAAAAATCGGCTTTACTGAACCAAGGAAGGATGGGGAAAGCAATGCGAAGATTGCTAATATTATTGAGTACGGCAAGTCCGGGCAGCCTCCAAGGCCCTTTTTGAAACCGGCAAAATCAGCTACAAGGAAGTCCTGCATCGAAGCAATGAAGTCAAGACTGGAACAGGAGCTGGGTCGTATATGAGCATATTGTCAGAATTAAACTCGTTATTGGATGGTTTGGGTATCCCCATTGAAACCGGGGTATTTAGCGGTGTACCGCCAGATGAGTACCTTGTCATTACTCCGATGACAGATACATTTGAAGTTTTTGCAGACAACCGGCCTCAGGTAGAAACCCAGGAGGTAAGGTTGTCTTTATTTATAAAGGGAAACTACACTGCCCGTAAAAACGAAATAGTGAACACATTGCTTCAAGCAGGCTTTACCATTACCGACAGGCGGTATATAGGCCATGAGGACGATACCGGCTATCACCACTATGCCATTGATGTGGCAAAAGAATATGAAGTAAAGGAGGAATGAAAAACATGGCCACAATCGGACTGGACAGGTTATATTATGCCAAAATAACCGAGAATGAAAACGGAGAAGAGACATACGACACGCCTGTTCCGCTGGCTAAGGCTATTACGGCAGAACTTTCTGTGGAGCTGGCAGAGGCGACACTTTATGCCGATGACGGGGCGGCAGAAGTGGTCAAGGAATTTCAAAGCGGTACCCTGACTCTTGGTGTTGCAGATATCGGAGTAGACGCTGCTGAGGTTTTGACGGGAGCCACCCTTGATGACAATAAGGTGCTGATTTCCACCAGCGAGGATGGAGGCGCGCCTGTGGCAATTGGCTTTAGAGCCAAGAAAGCTAACGGCAAATACAGGTATTTTTGGCTTTACAGGGTGAAATTCGGAATCCCGGCGACAAATCTGCAAACGAAAGGTGATAGCATTACGTTTTCGACACCCACCATTGAAGGGACAGTCATGAGACGTAACAAACCAGATGGCCAGGGAAAGCACCCTTGGAAGGCAGAGGTCAGCGAAGACGATCCCGGAGTATTGCCTGAAACCATTAATAATTGGTATACAGAAGTTTATGAACCGGTATTTGCTGTGGGAGGAGGCAGTGAATGATGCAGGATAATGACAGAAGCGCGACTATCAAAATCGGTGATGAAGAATATCAGCTTATACTAACCACTAAAGCGACAAAGGAGATTGCAAAAAGATATGGCGGTCTTGAAAACCTCGGCACAAAACTGATGAAAACCGAGAACTTCGAGATGGCTCTTGACGAAGTGGTGTGGCTGATTACACTGCTGGCTAACCAGAGCATTTTGATACACAACCTCAAAAATCAGGATAAGTGTGAACTTCTTACCGAAGAGACAGTGGAACTTCTTACATCTCCTTTGGAACTGGCAGCATATAAAGACGCTATCATGGAGGCAATGTTCAAGGGAACCAAAAGAAATGTTGAAAGTGAAGATGATTTAAAAAACACACCGGCCGAGTGAGCGATGAGGAATTGTTCACTCGGCTTTTATATTACGGCACTGTTCAGCTTAATCGTTCAGAGGAAGAAGTATGGCTCATGCCAATTGGATACCTGCTTGATTTATGGGAGTGCCATAGACAGTTTTTAGGACTGTCTAAACCGAAGCGTATGATGACCATTGATGATGTGATACCTTATGGAATTTAAAATTTTGCAGGAAAGGAGGCGGTTATATGGCAGACAATTTTGGCTTGAAGATCGGGATTGAAGGCGAAAAGGAATTTAAGAACGCCATTCGTGAGATTAATCAAAGCTTTAAGGTACTAGGCAGCGAAATGAACCTTGTTGCATCTCAGTTTGATAAACAAGATAAATCAGTTGAAGCTGTTACTGCAAGAAACAAGGTGCTGAATAAAGAGATCGAATTGCAGAAAGAAAAAATTGCTACTTTGGAGAAAGCCCTTGCCAATGCCGCCTCTTCTTTCGGAGAAACCGATCGGCGTACTCAGTCTTGGCAAATACAGCTTAATAACGCCAAAGCCGAACTGAACAAAATGGAGCGCGAACTCGAACAGTCTGCTGAAAGTGCAGATGAACTTGGGGACGAATTGAAGGAAAGTGGCGACAATGCCGAAAAATCCAGCTCAAAATTTGAGAAGCTGGGCAGTGTCCTCAAAGGTGTTGGTGCGGCTATGGGTGCCGCAGCGGCTGCAGCGGGAGCTGCTGCCATCAAGCTGGGAAAAGAGGTCGTGCAGCAGTTCGGAGAGCTTGAGCAAAACCTCGGCGGTTCTGAAGCCGTGTTTGGAGAATATGCTGAACGTATCCAGAAAACAGGAGAAGAAGCTTACAAGAACCTAGGCTTGTCCCAATCCGAGTACCTTGCAACTGCCAACAAAATGGGAGCACTGTTTCAGGGTGCTGGTGTCGATCAGCAAAAAAGTCTGGAGCTTACTGAGAAGGCCATGCAACGGGCGGCAGATATGGCTTCGGTTATGGGTATTGACATGCAGACTGCCATGGAATCCATCGCTGGCGCAGCCAAGGGTAACTTCACCATGATGGATAATCTGGGTGTCGCCATGAACGCCACTACCATCGAAGCTTATGCTCTTGCAAAAGGGCTGGACTTTGCCTGGAATAGCGCAACCAATGCCGAAAAGGCCGAGATCGCCATGCAGATGTTTTTTGAAAAAACCGAACAGTATGCTGGCAACTTCGCAAGAGAGTCTACCCAGACCATCAGCGGTTCTATTGGTCTTTTACAAGCCTCTCTAAGTTCGTTTATAGCAGGACTTGGCAATGCGAACGCTGATATGACGAACCTAACACAAAATCTTGTGGATGCCTTTCAGGCTGTAGTTAAAAATATCATACCGGTTTTGGAAAATATAGTGGCCGCTCTGCCGGAGGCAACCGGTGCGATTATCTCAGCAGTCAAAGATCTGCTTCCCGTGCTGTTGCAAACTGTAACTGAATTGTTCTCTCAGGTGCTTCAAACTCTCTTGAGCCTGCTGCCGGAGCTGATTCCAGCAGCAGTAGATGCGGTCATGACCATTGTCGGAGCACTCATTGATAACCTGCCTTTACTCATTGATGCAGCGGTGCAGCTAATCACAGCGTTGGTAATGGGGCTTGGAGAAGCATTACCGGAGCTAATTCCAGCAGCAGTTCAAGCAGTGATCACCATTGTGCAAGGGCTGCTGGATAATATGGACAAAATCCTTGAAGCTGCTTTTACATTGATTCAGGGACTGGCGCAGGGACTTTTAAATGCATTGCCAGAACTAATTGAAGCACTGCCGAGGATAATTACAACAATCATTGAATTTGTGACGAACAACATGCCGAAGATCATAGAATTAGGAATTACGCTTATAGTACAGCTTGCTGCCGGGCTTGTGAAAGCCATTCCAGAATTAGTAAAGTCCTTACCTCAGATTATTGCGGCTATAATTGAAGGTTTGGGTAAGGCGGTTGTTTCGGTGGTTGAGATCGGTAAGAACATTGTAAAAGGCATATGGGAAGGTATTAAGAGCCTTGGTAGCTGGATTAAGGATAAGGTTTCCGGTTTCTTTTCCGGTATTGTTGATGGAGTAAAGAATTTTCTTGGAATCAGATCTCCGTCCACTGTTTTTGAAGGTATTGGCGGCAATATGGCACTGGGTATTGGTGAGGGATTTGACAAGGCTATGGCCAGAGTGGCGGACGATATGCAAAATGCAGTGCCGACAGATTTTAATATATCTCCTGACATTAATGTAAGTGGACGAGGTGGATTTAGCGGTTTAGCTTCTGGGCCGCTTGTTGTGGTGCAGCAGATGATTGTTCGTGGTGAAGAAGACATACGTAGGATTTCACAGGAGTTATATAACCTGATGCAGACAGGTTCAAGGGCGCAGGGACGTTTTATAACAGCATAATGGAGGGAAGCATATGGGATTTATCTACAATGGAATATCGTCGCAAAGTATGAAAATACGAGCAAGACTTACCAAATGGCAGGTCTCCCCTGCCCTGCGCAATTCCTTTGAAACTGTGCCGGGCAAAGCAGGTATTGCAGATTTTGGCTGCGACATATCAGAACGAAACATAATAATTAGCTGCAGTGTGCTTCCCCAGCGCAGTTTTGCCGAGCTTGTATCGGTTCTTGATAATGTTGCTGAATGGTTAAATCCGGAAAACGGGCTTAAACAACTTGTTCTAGATGATTTGCCCGACCGATATTTCATAGCTCGCTTATCAGAAGCGGTTGACTGTGAGCGGATACTGCGGACAGCGGGCAGCTTTGAACTTCGGTTTGTTTGTCCCGACCCGTATGCTTATGCGTTGGAAGATGAGATATTTGTTCTTTCTGAAACAGGCCTGCATGAGTTGGAGAGGGTTAAAGGAAATGCGGATTCCAATCCGGTTTATCTCTTGAAGGGTTTGATATCAACGTCTTCATCAAGCTATATTTCGCTTATTACAAACGGCGAGGAATTGCGAATTGTTGGCTCATTATCTGAAGGTGAAACTCTGATTGTCGACTCCGGCATGGTAACAGCTAAGGTTATTGATGAAACAGGCGGAACCTTGAGAAATGGCCTTCCCAGCCTGCAGGATCTGAATTTTCCAATTCTCAGGAAAGGTGTTAATCATATTGAGATTGCTGCAGAAAACGCGACCTTTACTGAGTTAAAAATACAGGCAAAAAGCAGATGGAGGTGATAACATGGCGATAAAATCAATTCTAACGAGCCAAGAGGATTTTACCGGTGAGTTTCCTGTAACATCAAGGACGTCTGCTTTATGGCGATTTAATGAAAAAACGCCAGACGAAAATCTTCAGCTTATAGACTCATCGGGACATGGCAGACATTTTACCATCTCCGGCTGGTCAGGGACATCAGCAAACCTTATTGCTGGAAGATTCGGAAGATACTTCAGGCAAAATATTGTTAATCCGACTTCTGAAAAGACCCATCTTATAGCAGAAAATGATGGGAGTTTCTTTAGCAATCTGGGCGAAAAGATTGTTGTAGGCGGTTGGATTAATCCTACCACCTATTCGGTCGGCCAGACATATATACCCATATTCAATACCCGCCAAGGACCTGGTCAGCCAATTTTTTATGTTTCACTTTATCAAGGAAGACTTAGGCTGATGTTGTATAACTCCTCCGGCACACTAATCTACGACCAGAGTGAAACAGCTACCATTACCTTAAAAAACGGCGGCTGGTATTTTATTGCCTCCATCATTGAAGTAAGCAACAAAAAGGTACAGAACATCATATGCGATCGCAGCGACGGGGCAACCTGGGTGTCGCCTGTGCGTTCCTTTTCGGGAGAATTGAACCGGGAATGCATAGCAAACATTATTATGGGGATGCATGCAAATACCTACTACTATGCCGGAGGCTTCGACGACTGGTTTCTGGAAACGGACTCACAGCTTACAGCTGATGATTTGCTGTTATATTTTAAGTCGTCTTTACATGCAAACGGTGGGGATGCGGCTTCGGATGTAGATGCTTTGGCAGAGCCTGGCGCAGTCACCCTTAAAGCAACAGATGGCGAGTATCCTGCAAGTGGCGTACTTTATACAAGGGCGGTTCCATGTGCTTTATCCGGCAGCGGTCGTGTCGCTGTCACAAGCGAATATACTGCAGGTGTTACGTCAGTGTCTTTAGTAGAGACCAGCACAAGCGATGATCTTGAAGAATGGTCTGCATGGCAGGCTGTGGGAACCAGCGGTGAGCTTCAATCTCCAAATCGGCAATATATAAGGTTCCGTGTTACCCTAACCAGCAGTGACCCATTGAAGACGCCAAAACTGTTGGAAATACAGCTTCATGACATACCGAAAGCGCCATATGAGAAGTTAGGCTTTGCCCGTCCTGTGATTTTGGACAAAAACGGAGCATGGGAAGCTGTTCTTGAAAATGCCTTTGATATCATTGTCACTGGTGAGGTGAATGGTGCGGATACGCTGGAATTCAAGCTTCCGTTCCATGATCCAAAAAGAAGCACACTGGAAAATGAAAAACAAGTGCAAATCGTAAATGACATTTACCGGATCCGAACCTTAACGGACAATAAAGGTGAAGATGGGCGTGTTATTACGCAAGTATATGCTGAAGCGGTGTTTTATGATCTGTCTTTCAGTGCGGAAAAAGTACCTAGGGAATTCAATGCAGATACTGCAGATGTTCCGATGCAATATGCACTTTTGGGTACAGGCTGGACAGTAGGAAATGTTACTGTTAGCACGAAGAGAACATGGCAGTGTACAGAAAAAAATGCCTTATCCATCCTTCGCACCGTACAGAATATTTATGGCGGCGATCTTGTGTTTGACAGCGCCAACCGCCAGGTACACCTTTTGACTTTTAGTGGTACCGACAGCGGAGCGCTTTTTTCATATAGAAAGAATTTGAAAAGTATTCAGCGGGTAGTCGATACACGTGAATTAGTGACAAGGCTCTATGCTTATGGAAAGGACGGATTGACCTTCGCTTCAATTAATGGAGGTAAGGAATACGTGGAAGATTACACTTTTTCCAGTGAAGTGAGGGTGTCGACGCTTGATTGTTCGTCGTTTACAAATCCGTATCAGATGCTGGAATATGCAAAAATGCGGCTTGCAGAATATTCGAAGCCTCGCGTTTCTTATGTACTGTCTGCAATGGATTTATCTGCGCTAACCGGTTATGAGCACGAAGCATGGAAACTGGGTGATATTGTTACAGTGGACGATAAAGAACTAGGCCTTTTGGTAAAGACACGTGTTGTGCGTAGGCAGTACAACTTGCAGGAGCCTTGGAAAACAGTGATCGAGCTTTCAACTAAACTGCGGGAACTTGGCGATTCTTCAGCACAGTGGGACAAGGCAGCAGATGCGCTGTCCTCAGCAGAGTTGGTAAACCGTCAGGAAATTAAAGATATGGTACCATTCAACCATCTGCGCAATTCCAGGGCGGATGATGGTTTTGCCTACTGGGTCAATTCCGGTTTTGAAGTGGATACTGAGAATGGTGTTTCGGGAACTGCTTCCTTCAAGGCTGTCGGTGTACCTGGTATGACAAAGAGTCTGTCACAGACGGTATATCCAGCAACGCGTAAAAGCTATACTTTTTCAGCGCAGATTGCTTCCGAAAACCTTGAAAAGGGCGAAAACGGCCAAGTTGGTGTTGAGATAGTAATTGAATACGAGGACGGTACAACAGAAACAAGATTTATAGACCTGATTTGAGGGTGATGATATGGCATATTTCAATCAGATTGCACACAGTATTTCTCCCAAAAGTATCAGCAGAGTCAAATCTATCACCATCAGGCTGTGCGTCACTGACTGCACCGGCACCGTTTACTTTACGGATTTATTGCTTCAAGGCGGCTCGGTTTCCACCGGATGGGTCGGACATGTGTGCGAGATCCGGTGGACATTGGACGGGTAATGAGCCACTCAAATCATTTTCTGCCTAGCACATGCTCCCAGTAGCATCGGAAAAGGCAAAGCCATTGAACATAAAGAATCTCTGCAGGGGTGATATTGTTTTGCACGCCAGCCTGACGGAATGCCCTAGATAATTGCTTGCTTGTAAAAAACAGCGGAATCCATATTTTAGCGCCTTTGAAACAAATTGTTCATAGGCAAACCACTGGTTTGCGGGGATATCCGGCGGGCTCTTTTTCTTAAGATGAAGAAGTACTACATCAACGCCCGGTTTGGGATGAAAATCTTCCCTGCTGAAATAGTAAGCAATATCCAAATCAAATCTGGGTTTTATAAGCAGTGAACGCAATGATTCTGAAGGCTTACCCATGAAACGCTTGGCTGCGCCTTTTTCCATGGTAAGCCATGCTTCAGAAGGTGCGTTTTTGCACTCCGTGAGTTTTCGCATAATATCCGTAGTGAAGCAAAAGGGAATGTTTGAAAAAACCTTATAATCTTCGGATTGAGGAAGCTTCCACTTCATAAAATCCTGATGATATATACGGATATTTTTGACGTCCTTGAATTTTGCTGTCAATCTATTATATAAACGGCCGTCAATTTCGATTGCCGAGACTTTTCGGCATTTTTGAATCAAGATGCCTGTTATATGACCCTTTCCCGGGCCAATTTCAATCACATGATCATCCTTGTTAAGGGTTGTTCTGCGAATAATTCTGTTGATGATTTTGTAACTTGTCAAAAAGTTTTGAGATACCCAAATGGGCGGAGTTGTCCCTTTTTTTCTATTTTGGGGCATAAAAAATACACCTCTTTCGGTTTTTTTTTTAATCGAAAAAGGGTGCACTAAAACAAAGACGCTGCTATTGAGCTATCTTTTGTTCAGGGCACCTTTATTTACGAATACGAAAAATACCACACATAGGTGTATACTAGCCTCCAAATATAAAATCAGATTATAGTTTAGCATTGATGCCTATGTTTGTCAAATAGTTTTGGAGGAAAAAACTATGCAGTTTTCAAGATTTGCAGAAACCATACAACTAAAAAGCAATAAACATGTGGTGGGCGTTACTGTGATACTCAAGATTTCCGACTGTACCGGAATAATCTATTTCACCGACCTGCAGCTTCAGGATGGAGATCAGTTGACAGGCTATACCGTCCACACGAGCAAAATGCTAACGAAAATGCAGGAAAACGGGCAGCCAGTTCCGCCCCGGTATTATAACGGTGTGGTGCGAACAGCGGAGACTGTAATTTTATTCAACCTGGGTAAAACTTCTGCTGGTCTTGACTGCTATATCTATCCTATACAGGATATGGCCGCAGGAAGTATTGAAATATCCCAAGGTATGGGCGCGCATAAGGTAAGGTTTCTTGACTCGGTTAACGCAGGCGATGAGCTGACACTCAAGGCTTCCACCCGCCAATGCCTAAAAAACGGAAGTCAGACTCCTAAGGATGGGTTTTATCAATATTCTGCGGCATGGGACAGCAAACATACAGTGAAACTGGAAGAGAGAAAATCGGCGCGGGTGCTCTTTGAATTTCAGGAGATGCAGGAAGGCGGTGACCGGTTGTGAGGGATTTCTTAAAAGGCAAACGTTGCATGGTGTGGAGTTTTATGGGTAATGCCCGAATGTATGAAGCACTTAGAGACTACGGCGACCGCTTTGATACGGTAGGCATTTTTACTTTTGAGGTTGACGCAACAGGTACAATCACTGAAACCGGTACCAGCATCAACAGCATGCTTCCGTATATTCAGAAATGGCCGCACATTAAGTGGCTGCTCACTATTATGAATCATGGAATAGCCAATATTTTTACTGCACTTCGCAACAACGAAAACGGTGCAAAGGATAAGTTTCTCACTGAAATCATCCGAATAATGAACAAGTATCCATGGTGCGCTGGGGTAGATATTGACCTTGAGCGCGGTGGAGGTTATGAAAACAAGGATGCGGCGAATGCTTTATTTAGGGATATATATAATACAGTTAAGTCTTATGATGCAACAAAGCTTGTCAACATCTGCCTGCCGGGTATGACCGGCGTTCAAGGCTCGGTGGGCGGTGAAAACTGGTGTGTTTATGCCGATCTTAACGACTATTGCGATACCGCCGCCATCATGAGCTATGGCATGGCATGGGCGGGCTCTGCTCCCGGCCCAGTATCTCCTCGTGACTGGCTTGAGGGCATATATGATTATGCTATTTCCGTTATGTCACCCGATAAGATATTCATGGGGTTGCCTGCTTATGGCTGGAACTGGAGGATTCATGATACACCTGAAAACCTTGGAATAACCTATCGAGGAGTGTCTAATACCTACTATGCGGCAAAATACTGGATGACTGGGGTTTACAATTTCACAGGCGATGCACCGCCCCAGCCGTTTATTCCAATTGTGGCTTACTGGGATGACTATAACAAAGTACCTTGGGCTCTTCCTCATGTATATGATTATATGGAAGGATGGGATGCTGTATCCTGGGAATATCCGCTGCTAAAAGGGGTTTATAACAGGCGAAGATATTTGACAAGCTATGGCAAGGAGCAGAAATCGGAGTTCGGAACCATTTATATTGACAGGAACGGAGTTCCGGATGAATACGAAGGAAATGTCATTATTACTGATGAGATGGCCTCACTTGGAGATGACCAGGCGTCAGCAGAGTACCGTTTTGAGATAAGAGAAGCGGGATATTACGATATTGCAGTACAGCTTTGCTTTCCTTACTGGGACAAAAATGCGATTATCGTTTCCCTTGATGGTGAATCAAAGACTTTCAGCGAGAACCGTTTATGGTGGCCATACTGGAGAAGAGTTTGCTGGTTGACACTTGCAAAAGGTGTATTTCTCCAAGAGGGAACGCATGCTGTCAGCATAAGCGGTGGTATGCCGGGAGTCCAGTTTTACGGTTTTAGGGTTTGCAGTGGATTTTCGGAGTATCCCTTTGCCGGTAAAGCCAGCTTTATGCTCTCTCCTCGTCGGTTCAAGGATGTAAATGGTGTGATGGTTGAGCCGGATCGAGGTTTTAAACTGACCTTTGAAATGTTGCGAAGAAAACCCGACTCGGCGCTTATTTGGTATGAAGATTTTCGTGACAGGAACATCCTGCCTGAAAATTACTGGACTGTGCTGGATGGCGAATGGGATGTTTGGCAAGATCCAGACAGCACAGAAAGTCGCCCATATTCCCAGCTCGAGGGATATGGCAAACTTGCATGGAAATACGACGGGTTTTCCGATATTCATATCCGGGCAAGGCTGGCTTTCCCTCAAAATAGCAGTGGACGGGCTGGGGTGTTCCTTGGGGATATTTTCTGCTGCTTAAATTATGACGCGCAAAGAGTCGAGCTTTATCAAGGTAATTCCTTGCTTGGTAGCTACTCCGCCAGTTTCTCAAAAACTGCAGATGCCGATCTTCGTGCTAATCCGAATATGTATACTATAGAGATGCGAAAACGCGGCAATAAAGTAAGAGTATATTCTGGTGCAGCTTCAACCCTGCGTTTCACAGTGAATGTAATCGGTGGTAGTGGTTATGCAGGGTACTGCTCGGACAACCGGACGGTATGCGAGCTGCTGCGGCTGGGCGATGCGTGGGTATATGAACCATACGAGCGTTTTGATGTGGAACTCCCGGATGGAACTATAACCAGCTTTGGCAGGCTTGCTCGCACTGGTGTCACGTGGGATGATGAATTTCAGGTGTTTTCAGTAAATAGCGATGTGGAGGAATCGATAACTCGCAGTGAGGACATTTCGATGGATTATGACTTCTTCCACTCACAACTTTTGGCTCTTTCTTGCGGTAATGACTATGAAGTAAAGATTATACCGAAAGACATCAATATTTGGATATCCCGTCTCTTCCTCGGAGATGCAGATGGTTTTTCTATTCTGTATTATCAGGATGTGGACAGCCTTGTTTACTGGGCAAACGAAGCGGCTTATCGATGGAAACTGCGAGGTATAGCCATCTGGTCTCTTGGGCAGGAGGATATGCGGTTGTGGGAGGCGCTTCCGAAGCAAATATAGATTAGAAGTTTTAATTTTCAGCGCTTTGCTTTAAGGCAGGGCGCTTTTTTATATGCAAAACTCAAGTTGAACGGAGGTTTAAGACAATGAAAACAGTATGGAACTGGGCGCAGGCGGTTTTTACTGCTATTGGCGGATTTCTTGGATGGTTTCTTGGAGGGCTGGATGGATTTTTATACGCACTCATCGCTTTTGTAGCCATTGACTATGTGACCGGAGTGATGTGTGCCGTTGTAGACAGAAAGCTTTCGAGTGAAGTCGGGGCCAAGGGCATCTTTAAGAAAGTGCTTATTTTTGTACTTGTAGGTGTAGGACACATCATCGACAGCCAGGTGCTCGGCAACGGCGGGGCAATCCGAACAGCAGTGATTTTCTTTTACCTGAGTAACGAGGGAATTTCAATTCTTGAGAATGCAGCACATATAGGACTGCCCATTCCTGAAAAGCTGAAGAACGCATTGGAACAACTGCATGGCCACTCAAATGAGGAGGATGAAAAGAAATGAAGCTTTTCACAAAATACATGACGCGAAACGATTGCTATACAGCAGGTCGTAAAATCACACCTATAGGAATCATGGTACATTCGACGGCTGTGCCAGGCGTAATGGCGGCCGACTGGTTTTCTCGTTGGAACAAGTCTTACAAGGCCGGCGAAATAAACAGGCAGGTATGTATTCACGCTTTTGTAGACGATAAAGAGGTTTGGCAATACTTGCCTTGGGATCATCGCGGATGGCATGCAGGAGGAGCAGCCAACAATACCCATATTGGCTTTGAAATCTGTGAGCCTGCCGGGTTTTCGTATAAATCCGGGTCGGTAATGGTGGGTTATGATGCAGCAAAGCAGGAAGATTATTTCCGTAAAGCGTGGCAGAATGCGGTTGAACTCTGCGTTATGCTCTGCAAGAAGTACGGTCTTAATGAGAATGACATCATCTGCCACTCCGAGGGATATAAGCTCGGTATTGCCAGCAACCATGCTGATGTGATGCACTGGTTTCCCAAGCATGGTGAGAATATGGATACTTTCCGTAAAGCAGTAAAAAAAGCGCTGGAGAACAGTACAGATACCAATACTGATATTGGAATTGGAGATATGGTGGAGTTTAAGGACAGTGTAAAGAATTACTACCCCGGCAGTGTGGAAGTTCCAACGTGGGTCAAAAATGACTATTACCACAGGGTCACACAGACTTTATACAAAGGCAAGCCGGTCATAAAAGGCGGCAAAGAATGTGTTTTGCTTGGCAAAAAGGTTAAGAAATCCGGCGGTCAAGAGATTGCAGGCATAAACACTTGGGTAGCAAAAGAAAACCTTGTAATTGTAAACAGCATTCCTGATAACAAGGGCAATAGAACCTATACAGTGCAAAAAGGCGACACCTTATGGAGAATAGCGGAAAAAGAACTCGGCAGAGGAACAAGATATCCGGAGATTAAGAAACTCAATGGCCTGACTTCAGATACTATTTACCCCGGACAAGTTCTCAAATTGCCGGAATAACGATAAAGGACAGCCAATCGCGGCTGTCCTAAGTCTTTATAGGAGGTGCTTGAATGATAGAGGCGGCTAATCATTTACCATATAACCCGCAGAAAACGAACTATACAAAGATAACGCAGGAGGAAATTCAAAGAGAGGTTGATTACTGGCGGGCATATAAAATCCTGCAAAAGATGCTTAAGGCGGGACTGATTTCAGAGGAGGAATTCGACAAAATCGACAAGTTGAACCGCAAAACTTTCACGCCGATGTATGCACAGCTTATGGCCTAATTGGCTTGCTATTAGCGGCACACAGAGGTAACATGTCACATACCAAAAGGAGGTGAAAACAGTGAGAAAGGTAACGAGGATTGATGGAAACAATGCTCTCCAAGCTTTCAAGCCAAAGGTGAGGGTAGCGGCTTATTGCAGGGTTTCAACAGACAGTGATGAACAAATGGCAAGCCTGGAAGCACAAAAGGACCATTATGAATCCTATATAAAAGCAAATCCTGATTGGGAATTTGCAGGGATTTACTATGATGAAGGCATATCAGGCACAAAAAAGGAAAACCGGACTGGACTTTTAAGGCTGCTTGCAGATTGTGAAAACAAGAAAATTGACTTTATTATAACCAAGTCAGTCAGCAGATTTGCCAGAAATACAACCGACTGCATTGAGATGGTGCGAAAACTTACCGATCTCGGTGTTTTCATTTATTTCGAGAAAGAGAATATAAACACGCAGCGCATGGAAGGCGAATTGGTGCTGACAATTTTGAGCAGCCTTGCAGAAAACGAGTCATTATCCATTGCAGAAAATAGTAAGTGGTCTATCAGGCGCAGGTTCCAAAACGGAACATACAAAATTTCGTATCCTCCCTATGGTTACGATTATGTGGATGGAAAGCTATTTATCAATAAAGAACAGGCTGAAATCGTAAAGCGGATTTTTTCCGAGGCTTTGGACGGTAAAGGCACACAGATAATTGCAGATGGGATAAATTCGGATAAAATCCCAACAAAGAGAGGTTCACACTGGACAGCGACAACTATCCGCGGCATTTTAAGCAATGAAAAATATACTGGGGATGTCCTTCTGCAAAAAACCTATACAGATGAGAATTTTAAGCGGCATTATAATCATGGGGAAAAAGATCAATACATGATAAAAGATCATCATGAAGCCATTATATCCCATGAGGAATTTGAAGCCGCCCAAGAGATATTAAAGCAAAGAGGAAAAGAAAAAGGTGTAATTAAGGGAAGCAGTAAGTATCAAAAACGCTACCCTTTCTCTGGGAAAATCAAATGCGCAGAATGTGGCAGCAATTTTAAGCGTCGAATTCATGGCAGCGGTGACCGTAAATATATTGCATGGTGCTGCACAAAGCACATAAAGGACGCATCAAGCTGTTCCATGAAGTTTGTCAGAGAGGATGCGATCCATCAGGCCTTCGTTGTAATGATCAATAAGCTTATTTTCGGTCATAAATTCATTCTAAGACCATTGCTACAAAGCTTAAAGAAGACAAATTACTCAGATAACATAACAAAGATTCAGGAGATGGAAACAAAAATCAAAGAAAATACAGAGCGAGTTCAGGTGATTATGGGTCTTATGGCCAAAGGATACCTGGAACCCGCTCTTTTTAATACACAGAAAAATGAGCTGCTCAAAGAAGCAGCCATATTAAAAGAACAAAAAGAAGCCATAAAACGCGCAATCGATGGGAGTCAGACTATCCTTGTTGAGGTTGAGAAGCTTCTTAAATTTGCAACGAAAGCTGAAAAGCAGATTGATGCATTCGATAGCAAAATATTTGAGGATTTTATTGAAGAAATCATTGTGTTTTCACAAGAAGAAATAAGTTTCAAAATGAAATGCGGGTTGAACTTAAGAGAAAGGCTGGTGAAATGATGAGCCATATACCTTTTGGATATATCATTCAAAACGGTAGGGCTGTAATTAATGAAGAGGAAGCAGTTAAGATTGAGAAACTATTTGAGGCTTATCTTTCCGGGCTTTCTTTAAGCGAAGCGGCACAAAAAGCAGGTATTAAGCGTTACCACACATCTGTTGCAAGAATGCTTTCAGATAAACGGTATGTTGAGGACAAATTTTATCCGCCAATTATCAGCAAGGACACATTCGAAAAAGCACAACTGGAAAGACGCAGGCGAGCTGAGGCGCTTGGCAGGATTTATGAACATAAAGGAAATGAAAAGAAATACCTGAATTTTAAGTTTCATGCTTCAATGCCAGATAATCTATACGATGATCCATTTCAGCAGGCAGAGTATGCTTATGGTCTTATTAAGAGCGAGGTGATTTTAGATGACAACCAGGAATGTTACGGTAATTCCTGCCCGTAAGCGAATCGGGAATAGTGCAAAGGCCGAGGAATTGCCTAAGCTTCGGGTAGCAGCTTACTGTCGTGTTTCTACGGACAGCGAGGAGCAGGCAACCAGTTATGAAGCGCAAATTGAGCACTACACAAACTACATCAAAAGCAATCCAGAATGGGAGTTAGCCGGTATATTTGCAGATGAAGGTATTACCGGAACTAACACAAAAAAGCGTGAAGAGTTTAACCGGATGATAGAAGAATGTATGCAGGGCAAAATCGATATGATAATCACAAAATCTATCAGCCGTTTTGCAAGAAATACGCTGGACTGCCTAAAGTACATAAGGCAGCTTAAAGAAAAAAATATTCCGGTTTACTTTGAAAAGGAAAATATAAACACGCTGGATACCAAAGGAGAAATCCTGTTGACCATTATGGCATCTTTGGCACAGCAAGAAAGCCAATCGTTAAGCCAGAATGTAAAACTGGGTATTCAGTACCGATATCAGCAAGGAAAAATCCATATCAATCACAACCGGTTTCTTGGCTATACAAAGGATAAGGATGGCAATTTAGTTATCGTACCTGAAGAGGCTGAGATCGTCAAACGCATTTACAGAGAATACCTTGAAGGTTCCAGTATGCTACAGATAGCTAGGGGTTTGGAGGCTGACGGAATTCTGACGGGTGCAGGCAATCCCAGATGGCATACCAGTACCATCAATAAGATTTTGAGGAATGAAAAATATATCGGTGATGCACTGCTGCAGAAAACATATACTGTAGATTTTTTATCGAAGAAAAGGGTACCCAATAATGGTATTGTTCCGCAATACTATGTAGAAAACAGCCATGAGCCTATAATCCCGCGTGAAATTTTTATGCAGGTTCAGGAACAGCTTGTCAAAAGAAGATGTGTGCATATAAGTAAGAACGGAAAGAAGAGAAACTATAGCAATAATCATCCTTTATCACAGATGGTTTTCTGCGGCAACTGTCATGAAATATTCCGCAGGGTTCATTGGAATAACCGAGGAAAGAAATCAATCGTATGGAGATGCGTTAGCCGATTGGAAAACACCTGTTTGTTTTGTACCGCTTCCACTATACTTGAAGATACGCTTAAAGAGAAAATTGTAGAAGCCATCAATGTAGCAGTCAGCGGAAAAAACTCTTTTCTGGCCATACTGAAGAAGAATATTGAAACCGTATTAAGCGAGGATTTGGATGAGAGTACGGCAGATATTGATAAAAGGCTGGAAGAACTCCAAACCGAGTTGATCCAAAAGGCAAATTTAAAGGAAGAATACAATAATATTGTAAATGAAATTTATAGGTTGCGAGATTTAAGGCAAGAAACACTTTCAAGAAACGCTCTTCGCCAAGATAAGAGGGATCGGATTGCTGAGATGACGGACTTCCTTAACACGCAAACGGGTGATATTACGGAGTTTGATGATAAACTGGTCAGAAAACTGATTGAAAAAGTGATTGTATATGATGATAGGTTAGTGGTTGAGTTTAAGTCTGGGTTAGAAATAGAAGTGAATCTATAAGATTGTAATAAGATTGCCGCCAGTTGAGGAGGAAACCTTCTTAATTGGCGGCTTTTTTATTTTTGTACAAATGTATAAACAAATATATAGACAAATAAATGTTTTTCATATATAATTGTAATGAGGTGGTGAATTATGGATATTAGAATAGACAGCTTAATTCCCTTTGATTCATTGAAAACCAATATAGATCATGTATTCTCTGTTGTTGATAAAAACGGAAAAGTTGTTCTGCTTAAAGATAATAAGCCGGTTTATATAGTCTTAAAATACGATGAAAATAATTTAACTGATGTAGGAATTAGCATGAGCGAAATGCCTAACTATACGCTTCATGAAGCTATGAGAATTGTCTTATCAGAGGCGGAAAACAAAACGATGCATGCTGCTGAACTTGCCGATGAGATATATAAGCGTAGGCTGTATTTAAAAAAGGATGGCAGTAAGGCGGAATATACACAGATAAGGGCAAGGTGCGGGCATTACCCTGATATGTTTGAAGCATTGCCAGGCAACTACATTAAGTTGAAGGAGGATTAGAATGTATATCTGTAATGACCCCGTTTGTGATCCAGTTTGCGATTTTTGCTGGTTTTGTAAACATGACGAAAATGGTATACCTAAGTGCTGCACAAAGGGAAAGATTAAGGAATTTGATGATGGTTTAGGATATTGCGATGAATTTAAATGTAGTATACATGAAAAACAGCCATGATGTGAATTTTGAAGTGATTTATCCTTACCAACAGTCTGAAACATATTTATCAGTGAAAACTGATTATAATTGATTGTTAAGATGAAAGGGATGATAAAGATTGGCTCAAATACAATCATTGATGCGGGCTGTAATAAACTTTTATAATTTTAACAACAGAAATGATCCCGTAGTAATCACAAGAGTAAAAGAACACGACAGTGAAAGAATGTGCATGGACAGACTAGAAAGAGCGATTTTTGACTCATGTGATGAAGAATGCAAGGCAACTCCATCAAGATATGCAATATGGGGAGAAGACATCCGTAGCCTTAGTATTTCTGCAAAAGAAGCAATGAAAAACGGGAACATCGAACAAGCAGAAAAATTAATGAATCAAGTTATTAATAGTATGGGCGCATTTATAGACGCTCAATTGATACTCAGCAATTTGCCTGGAAACATCAGCTTTGTAAAATCCAAAGATATTATTAAATCCTATATTGCCAGACTGCAAGAGAACAGCGAGGTGTCAGATTCTGAAAAGGACTATTTAATTGACAGCATGAAAGAGATAATGAATAGCATTGAGTAAAAGGATTGATTAACTGATGAGTTATTCATCATGCAATCGGAATCCGGATTCGAATTCCTTATGAAATATAGTTTGCGATATAAAGGTCTTCAAACCTGATGCCAAAAAACCTTTAATAATTAAATTTTATTATAGCAAAAGCTTCGAACATCGCTCTGGTAGTTATGAACATAGCTTGAAGTCTGAGAAAAGACTTGATGTTAACAATCATTTGAATAATTGGGACATGCTGAAATAGCGCATGTTTCGATTTGTTTAAGATTTAAATTATAGGTGGCGAACAAAAATGAAAATTGCTTTGATTTCTTGCACAAGTAGGAAAAAATCATATAAATGCCAAGCAAAAGATTTATATTCAGAAAGCTCGCGGTTTCAGCTGGCCTTTTCTTTTGCAAAGCTTATTGCAGATAAAATATTTATCCTTTCTGCAAAATATGGCTTAATACCAGAGAACATGATTATCGAACCTTATAATGAAACCTTGAAAGATAAAAGTACTCAGGAACGCCGTGCATGGGCAGAAATGGTGCTAAACGAATTAAGAAAGGTTTCAGATCTAGAGCATGATGAGTTTATTGTTTTAGCTGGTGAAGTTTATCATGAAAATTTGTTGCCCCATATGAATCATTTTTGGCTTCCTTTGAAAGGTAAACGTCAAGGGGAATGGATTCCAGAGTTAGAGAGATTGATTAAGCTTGAAAAAGAATCGGATAAAACAAAGGTTCTTCATATGCTTTTTAATAGTTTGCCTCGTCTGGATTGGTCAATAATTAACAGTATTCCTTATAAAAATGGTATATATATAATGTTTGAAAAAGGCGAGAATTATCATGGTATGGATAGAATAGTCAGAGTAGGTACCCATAGAGGTCAAGACCGTTTGTTGCAAAGATTAAGAGATCACTTTGTGAAAGAGGATGCTGACGGTAGTATTTTCCGTAAAAATATCGGTAGGGCTTTTTTGAAAATGGCATCGGATCCATATTTACAAGTGTGGGAAATTGATATGCATAATTCTGAAAACGAAAGAAACTATGGACACTTAATAAATGAAGGGCTTGAAACTGAACTTGAGGCAAAAATTAGCCGATATTTAAGAGATAACATCACCTTTGTTTGTTTTCCGGTTGATAAAGAAGCTGAGCGATTGAGGTTAGAAGAAGGTATTATTGCATCACTAAACAGGCATTCATCATTTGGCCCGAGCAGCAATTGGCTTGGTTTGCATAGCCCTGTGCCTGAGATTGCAAACAGCGGCCTTTGGAATAGACAGGGTTTGCTGGGACAACCTTTATCTGATGAAGAATTAGAGCGGGTTGTGTGGCTTGCCAGATTTGGAAACGATAGTTACAGAAACAATACGGGGCATAGAGCACGTGTACAAAGAGCAAAAGATAGTGTCAGGGTGGCTGTTGAAGCTACGGGTTCACAAGGGAAAACAGCCGATGATGTAAGGCAGTATATAGAAAAATTGTTACAGGAAGCAAAATTGCGAGGCGAGGACTATATTGATTTGGTTTCAGGGGATATTCATAAGCAGATGGGTATGAAAAACAGGATGCCGCAGATATGCAGGATTATGTATGAGAAAATGATGCCTGGTGATGAAGTTTTACATACTACTCCCAGCGGTTATAGTTCGACTATAAAAATCAGGTATGACCTCAGAAATAGATAAGGCAAAGAAGTAGTGGATTAATAATGACTGCTATGTAGCAAAGAGGTGCGGAAAAGTGGCTGTTAATTATAAAAAATGCCCTAAATGCGGGTCTAAGAATTCGGTTAAAATTGTATATGGCATGCCGAGTTTTAAGCTTTTTCAGGAAGCTGAAGCCGGAAAAGTAAAATTGGGCGGTTGTTGCATTATAGAAGGCGGTCCGGAATACTACTGCAAGGATTGTAAAAATGAGTGGAACCGGGAGCAGGTGCTTGACATCATATACGGTCAGATTAAAGGGCTTAAAGCATCAGTGGGTGGTTACTTTGGCGGGTATTATCATGTAGATATTGATTTGAAAAATCTTAAAACTACATGGCTGTTCAAAGAGGGTGGTTCTGAAAAAACCAGTACAAGATCCATCCGAAATAAAACTGCAGAAGAATTCATTAAGAGTTTAAAAGAGATCAATCTGCTGAACTGGAAAGCAAAATACGTAGAACCCGGAGTCTGTGACGGGACTCAATGGAGCGTTGAAATAATTACAGACGGGAGAACCGTCAGAAAATATGGCGACAATAAGTTTCCAGAAGAATGGAGGCAGTTCTGTAAAGTGATTAAAAGAATAACGGGAAAGGAATTCAGGTGAAAGTGATGAAAGCCTTTCAGATAAAAATCGAATTAATTGATTCCGAACCACTAATATGGAGAAGGGTAGTTATCCCGGCGGATGTTACCTTCAGACGCCTGCATGACACAATACAATTTTCAATGGGTTGGCGGGATTATCATCTTTATGAATTTGAGTTTCCGCAGGAGAAACTCAGAATTACAAATGACGAAGAATCCTATGAGGTATTTAAATTTTACTCTGCCAAGTACAAAAGCAAAAAGCCAACAAGAAAGGAAGACCCTCATGGCATTATAGCCAGGATAATTGAAACAACCGTTAGACAGCCTCAAACGGTCAAAATTGATAACTATCTGGAAAAATATAAGACCCTTGAGTACATTTATGACTTTGGCGATTATTGGAGACATAAAATTGAACTGGAAAAAACCATTGAAGATTATGAGTTTGGTTACCCTATAATACTTGCAGGCGCGGGGGCTTGTCCGCCGGAAGATGTAGGTGGTTTTGGCGGTTACAAAGAATTTCTTGAAGCATGGAATGACCTTAAGCATCCGGAACATGAATCAATGCGGCAATGGGGAGAAAGCCAGCATTACAGGGAATTTGACATTGACTTTAGGAATGATCTGCTAAAGACATGCTTGAAAATCAAAAAAGTAAAGTAGTGGAGGAAGACGACTTATTCCTCAAGAGTCATATTTTAGGTTTCAATGGGCTATGCTGATATACTTCCTGCGTAGATATGTTCCCGTGAACAGCGATTTTTCAAAAATGTCCGAAAAACTCATTGACATGTTCCCGTAAACGTAAGGTTCAAAAAATTAGCCCAAGACATCAATCCAAGCGGCTCGTTCCATGTGGAGTGTTGCGCGTTGCTTATAAAAAAATAAATATTCGGAAAAGCGCGTTTCTGAAAATCAATGAAACGGGCTTTTCCTATATCCTTTATTCATTTAAAAAATCATTTGCAAACCGATAATAAATTTTCGGTGAACCGTCTTCTTTTATTTCGATTCGATCAACCAAACGGTGAAGCATCTCAGGGGTTAATTTATTGAAATGTATATATTCTTTTAATTCATTTTTTAGTTTTTTCATATTCTTTCGTTCCCGTTTGGATTGATCTTTAGATTTTTCTAGCTTCAGTTTATCGGACATCAAATCATTAATTTTTTTATTGATTTCTTCAATTGTTAAGCGGTATTCTTCAATATCAATACTGTTATCTGCAAGCAATGAGGTTAACTGCACTTTCTGCTTTTTGAGCTTTTCAATATTTTGCTCAACTTGGCTTAAACGGGTTGTATTATTTTTTGTATCAGATTCTAACTGCTTTATCACTCGGTCGATAAGGTTATCTAAATCCATTCGCTGTGCAAAACTCTTTATATCATTCAGGATTATTTCTTCTAGCTCTCTTTCTTTAATAAAATGGTCAGAACATGCCTTGCTGCCATATTTGTTAAAGTTTCCGCATACATATCCTTTACGGTTCTTTTTAAAATGCATCCCTCGGCCACAATCTGCACAGAAAAGGGTATTCGTAAAAAGATGAACCTCTGCTTGAGGACGAATTCTACTTCTTGAGATGATTAACTCCTGTACTGTATTAAACATTTCAATTAGTATAGAACCTATTAATATTAATATTTTCTTGAAAAGAGCAAGAGGTTGGGACAAATCTAAAAAAACATCATTTTCTCCTTGGAGAAAATGATGTTTTTTTGATATGTTATTAAAATTGATTTCCGTTCCGGGGACGCTTTCCGCTGGCCCGGCTCGAACCTCCTTTGATTCAATCATTCGCTCCTGCGGTGTCTCGAGAGGGCTCGTCGCAGGAAAGCTTTGAATTTACTTCCTTGAGCTTGCTCCGCTTTGCGACTAAGCGTACGCGACAGGAGCACTCGCCCCGTCACTTCAATCAATTTTTCGTTATATCAATTTTTTATCAAAACTATTTCAACTGCCCCTTTAATTTTTTGTTTATGTCCCAGCCTCTTTTATTTGCTAATAATCATCCGAATAAGGACCTTTCATCAAAGGGATATGTTTTATGAATTTTTTCAATTCGATTCCAAAGTAATTTTCTATATCTCGTTTTAGATTTTGCTCTAATTGAATAAATTCCCTTACGATATAGTCTAAATCAAAAACATTGTACAAATCTTGCTCTGCCCAAATAGATTTCACTCTTGCTTTATTTGAAAATGGAATTAAAGACAGAATAGCACCATCTTCATAATCGTCATATTCAATCGTATAATAATGGAATTCTGGAGTATGTTCATCTGTGACTCTGTTTTTCCATTCGTATAATGCTTTATAGAATTCTAAAATAGCAAGTTCTGTTTCAAAGTATAATTCATTATTGATTTTTATTGTAAGTGTAGCTTCTACAGCTAATATGGTAGGAACATCACTTTTATCTCTATTCGAAATAATTCCTTTATCACTTACAAATTTGTATTCAAAAGTTATTTTACTGGAAATGCTGTCCATATCTTACCATCATATCCTATCACTATTCTTATTTTTGTTTCACCTTTTGTTCCAACTTTTTTTCCTAAGTTGACATCGAATCTAAATGATAACTTATCACTATCATTTATATCAAAACTAGAAACTTTCGCTTTTTGTAATGCTTCTTTAACCCATCCTCTAGCAGTAGATTGGCTACTTGTGTTAAATTTAGCATAATTTCTTTTATCACCTTTTAAGTGCTTATTCTTTACTGTGAATTTAGCAACGTTTTTAATTGCATTACTCAATGCGTATTTTCCAAAGGCACTAATCAATGCTTTCTTTCCATACTTTTTAATAGCCCATTTCGCACCTTGTTTTATTATTAAACCAAGAACTGGAATAGCTGAAGCCTGGGCATCAATAGTATTGATTTCAAAAAGCTCACCAGAGTTTCTATCAATTAAGTATGCTATGAAATCTTCACCTTCGATTTCTGTGAAAAACATGTCGTATGTTGTTTTTGTCACTTCTCCAGTTTCGGATATTTGTTCTTCGGTAACATACATTTCACCGGTATCAATATTAATGTAAAGTTCGGATTCAAATGACAAATCTCCTGTTTCTAACTCAGAGTTTACAGTTATCTCTTGTTTAGAGGATTCTTCAACTACCATTTCAAATGAGTCATTGTTAAGTCCTAATTCATTTGCGGTTACTTCATATACTGTTGTATCATCAGTACTTGAAACTTCCTCAACTTTTTCATTAAAATTCACATCAATTTGTTCTGCATTTTCTAAAACTTTCTCTAGATTCGAGGGAACTTCTGTTTCTTCTGCAAATGCAGATGGAGCAAATCCAGCAATACTACTGAACAAAAGTGTAGCAACTAATAGTTTAATCAAGTTCTTTTTCATTTAAAATCTCCTCTACCCTTTCTTTTTGTAATGTTAGAAAGCCTTCTCCAAAGTGTTCTTTTTCCCCTAGTTTCACAACATAATGGGAGAGTTTTTCTCTAATGGTATTAGCATTATAATTTGAATCGCTTTCATTCAAAATTGAAGCAATGACACCAGTTGCGTAAGCCGTAGCAAATGATGTTCCTGAAAATGTTGAGTATTCACCTTTGTTATCTGTAGATACAATCTCAACACCTGGAGCAGAATAATCAACTTTCCCTATACCGGAAAAAGGATCAAGTTTAAATTCTTCATCAAAAGAAGAGATGGATAGAACATTATTATATTCAGCTGGATAATCTATCGTTAGACCAAGAGTATTTCCTGCAGACGCAGTGATGATAATTCCCTGTTCAATAGCTTTATCTATGGCGGATTTAAGTTCCACTTTGTCGCTTGAAAAACCGAAACTAATATTAATAATGTCAACTTCTTGTGCTATACTCCATTCAATACCTTCAATCACATCTTCAATTTTCCCTCGTCCTTTTTCATCAAGTACCTTTACGTCGTAAAGTATAACGTTCTTTAGAATACCGGTGGTCTCAATTCCTTTCGCAGCAATAATTCCAGCTACTGCAGTACCATGCCCGAATTCATCTTTAATTTTCTCGCCAGGAGTAATTGAGTTATATTCTTTGAAAGATAAGCCTTCAAATTCTTTGTGCGTCTTATTGATACCACTATCTAAGATTGCAATTTTTATAGGATCAGTATCCATCGTTGGATTCGATCCAACAAGATTAATAGCCCAATTGTCAATCTTCTGTTTTTTAATAGTTTTTACCTCATTGCCAACAATGTCTATGCTGTTATTTCTAACTACACTAATAGTCAGTATGATAATAAAAAGTACTAGCAAGAGGAATAATAGATACTTAATGTTTTTAATCATTTCCTCCAATACCTTCTAATATTAGACTTAATAATCTTGGAGTTACTGAAAAATATTAGAAAATCTCCCCCCTTTATTTAAATTTGAGCATTTTGCACATTTTTCAACCCAAGAACCATAAGGTTTTCTGAAGCATAAAAAAGGACTTCATCCCTTATTTGTAGAATTTTGAAGTGACCAAACCACAAAAATCCATAAGGAGGAAGTCACTTTGTATATTCTACAAGAAAGTCTATTTTCCTTTGAAGAATTGCAAATTTTAGAGTCAAAAGAGAAAT
>NZ_JBHSNQ010000192.1:0-49847 GCF_042655065.1 Ureibacillus suwonensis | reverse complement strand
TCCTTTCTTTAGAATATTTTTTGGTCAATTTCATTCTATAAAAAAGGACGATTTTTTTGTACCCTAAAAACAGAAAAAAGGGCTGAGCCGAAGGTCGATTCAATCGACTTTTCGGACAGCCCCTTTTAATTGCCAAAAACGCCCTTAACTACCAAAGACCGGAGGTCAGTTCGGCGCGATACAGTAGCAGGAACCAAAAAGTGAAGCGGCAAGCCGATTAGAAGCAGACGAGAAGCACGGGGACCAAGAAGATCAAGGAAGCGAGGCGGCCCGGAGCGCAAGCGTCGGGTACGTGAGCACCGGACCGCCGAAGCTGACGAGAGTAGCCGGTTAACGTGCTTCGGAGTTCGCGCCGATGGTAGTTGGGGGGATCCCCTGCGAGAGTAGGACGCCGTTAATAAAAATCACTATATTTTAGTTTTCTGCTTTTTCATTCATTTATATAAGGAAACGGAATGGAATTAAAAACGATACAAGTTATTTAGAGGTTAATTATTTATTTGCCCCCTCCTATTAAAGACCGAAAGTCTATTCATTCTTAATTTCCAGTTGGCTGGTTATCTTTCCATTCGCCTCATGCTTTCTCTTCTCGCTTCAGGTGATTTTTTGTCTTCTGCCATTTTTCTTCCCCCTAGGATAAAAGAAATTCAATAGCTTATTCATAATTTTCGTTTCCTAATTTTTCTATATTTTATGCCAAACCGTCTTTGGTCATCAAATTTTTCATCGTGCCAAAAAAAATGGCATCTTAATATTTTGACAACGGGGATACAGTGAGCTTCCCCGAATGGATGAATTCATTTTCAATGAATTCATTATCAGAAGATGAGTTTTTCTTCCATTCAGACTATAATAAAAGTCAGTAGTACAGGGGGGAAGACGATGAGAATAGGACGTCCATTAGTTGAAACACTAAAGAAATTTGTAGAAAAACAGCCCACATCCTTTCATGTACCGGGCCATAAAAATGGGTTCATATCCGGACTGCCTAAAGAATTGCAAGGGGCACTCCCCTTTGATTTAACGGAATTGACGGGCCTTGATGATTTTCATCATCCGGAAGGGGCCATCTATGAAGCGGAACAGCTATTGGCCCAAACCTATGGTGCAGATCGAAGTTTCTTTTTAGTGAATGGCTCAACGGTTGGAAATTTGGCAATGATTTATGCCACGTGCAAAAGAAATGAAAAAGTGATTGTGCAAAGAAATGCGCACAAATCGATATTTCACGGCCTTCAATTGGTGGGGGCTAAACCGATCTATGTTTCGCCGGAATGGGACGGGGAAACCCGGACGGCCACCCATGTGTCGTTATCGACTTTGAAAGAGGTGTTACTGCTTCACCAAGACGTCAAAGCGGTCATTTTAACTTCCCCAACTTATTACGGAGCCGTATCGAAGGAATTGAAACAGCAAATAGCTCTATGTCATGAATTGGGGATCCCGGTGCTGGTGGATGAAGCCCACGGAGCCCATTTATCTGCGAGCAAACGATTTCCGGAATCGGCATTGGATGTCGGCGCGGATATTGTTGTCCAATCCGCCCATAAAACATTGCCGGCAATGACGATGGCTTCATTTTTACATATTAAATCGAACATTGTGGATGCGGAACGGGTGAACCGTTATTTGCGCATGTTGCAATCCAGCAGTCCATCCTATTTATTGCTCGCATCATTGGATGATGCAAGGCATTATGTTCAAACGTATTCAGAAATTGATGCAAGCTATTTCTTTGAAAAACGGAACCAATGGATTGAGGCATTGCGCTCAATCCAGCCGCTGGAAGTTATCGAAGTCGACGATCCGTTAAAAGTGCTGCTTAGGGTGCCAGGCTACACTGGTTTCCAGTTGAAAGAATCGTTGGAGAATAGTGGGATATATCCGGAAATGGCTGATGTCCATCAAGTGTTATTGATCTTGCCTCTATTGAAGCAAGGTCAAAATTTCCCTTTTGCAGAAACAAGAATCCAAATAAAAGAAGCTGTTGCTTCTTTGAAGAAAAGGGAAAAAACAAACGTATTATCAAATCCGTTGAAAGAAATCCAGAAAATCTCCATTCCCGAGTACTCTTTCGATGAATTGGCGGATATGGAGACCGAATGGATTCCTTATGTGCGAGCCATGGGCAGAGTGTCAGCGGGCATGGTGATACCATATCCACCGGGAATCCCTTTGTTTATATCCGGGGAAAAAATTACGGTGTCAAAACTGAGTCAATTGGAAGAATTGATCGCAGTAGGAGCTGCGTTCCAAGGGGAAATTCGGCTTGAAGAAAAGCTCCTTTGTGTCGTAAAGCCTTAATCGGCATGAAAAAAAACATTCATTGGAGGAACAACTTGTGGGATATTTAATCAGTTTTGAAGGTGGAGAAGGTGCAGGAAAAAGTACGGTCCTGAAACGATTAGCGGAATACTTGGTTCAACAGGGGTATGAAGTCGTTTGTACGAGAGAACCTGGAGGAATTGAAATTGCGGAACAGATTCGAAATATCATTTTGGACAAAAAGAATGTAAGGATGGATGCAAAGACAGAAGCGCTTTTGTATGCTGCTGCAAGAAGACAGCATCTTGTAGAAAAGGTTATTCCAGCATTAGAAAAAGGCAGTATCGTATTATGTGACCGATATATAGACAGCAGTTTAACATATCAAGGATATGCCAGAGGTCTTGGAATAGAAGAAATATTGACCATTAACCAATTTGCGATTGATGGTTATATGCCTCATTTGACTTTATTTTTGGATGTCTCTCCCGAGGTGGGGCTTTCAAGGATACGGAAAAACGGAGACCGGGAAGTCAATCGTCTGGATTTGGAGTCGTTGGATTTTCACCGTAAAGTGAGAGAAGGCTACTATCATCTTTTAGAAGAATTTCCTGAAAGAATCAAAAAAATTGATGCCGAGCAGGACATGGAAACGGTATTCCAACTTGTTTTGAACGAAATATTAAATTATTTAAAACGGAATCATTAATAGAAGGATTCTGCTTTATGCAGGATTCTTTTCTTTTTGTTTTGAGGGTAAACTGTAAAAAACATTCGTGCTTCTTTATAAAAGTTTTAGGGATTCCCATCTGTTACGTGTGTGGTGCATGCAAAGATATCAAGATGCAGGACAAAATCATTGTTTCATTCATAAAATAAGATAAAAAACTTCCTTTTACGAATACGAACAATCCACCATCTGAATGGCGAATTTTTTTGAAAGCAGGAAATGAAGTGAAAATGGGTAATATGATATAATAAAAATACGCAATTATAGGAGTGAGTGAATGAAATTAATCGTTGCGGTCATTCAAGACCAAGATAGCAACCGGCTGTCGAATGCTTTAATGAAGCAAAACTTTCGCGCGACTAAGTTGGCAAGTACCGGCGGATTCTTGCGCTCGGGAAATACGACATTTTTGATAGGCGTAGAAGATCAAGATGTTTCAAAGGTGCTGGATATCATTCGGGATAATTGTCGGGCAAGGGAACAAATGGTCACTCCTGTTTCACCTCTGGGAGGAAATGCGGACACCTATATTCCGTATCCGGTCGAGGTGGAAGTTGGCGGCGCAACGGTATTCGTTTTGCCGATCGAAGCATATCACCACTTTTAATAAACCGAATTTCCAAAAAGAAGTGTGTAGGGGCTGAGTAACATGAAGATTAACCAAGATATACGGGTAGGAATCAAAACAAATTTACATGAAATGAAACAACCGGCCGAAACCAACAACCGCTTCGGAGAACTGGTTTTAAGGCAGGGACAAAAATTGCAAAACGAGCAATTGACCCGGCTGCTGGGGGATATTTCTGCGGCGGGCGATCGGGTCGCAAGGTCGAGAAACCTGCGGGATTTGGCTAGGTTTAAAATGCTCGTAAAGCGTTTTTTGCAAGAAGCTGTCGAATACGGCCTTGAATTGAAACAGTCCCACACTTGGAATCGATTCGGTGAAGGCAGAAGGTTGAAAATTATTAAAACGATTGATCAACGTTTGGTTGAACTTGCTCAGGATATTTTGGACGAAGAAAAGGATACGATTGATTTGCTCGATAAAATTGGCGAAATAAAAGGCCTGCTAATTAATCTATATATGTAAAACCCGTGTCTTTCCCCTTTTGATAGACACGGGATTTTTTCTAAAAAAATAATCGTCCAGATTGGGGAAAAGGTGAAAGAACATGTTTGAAACAATAGATGAGCTTATGAAATTGCAGCCCATTGTCATGAAACAATTACAGATGATTTTTGAAAAAGGGCGCATTGCCCATGCTTATATTTTTGAAGGGGAAAAAGGGACGGGCAAAAAAGAAGTGGCAAAATTTTTTATCAAATTGATGCTCTGTCTGAATCCGTCGAAAAATGTTCCATGTGAAACATGCAGAAATTGTAAACGTGTCGAATCCGGGAACCATCCGAACATTTTACATATAGAACCGGATGGGCAATTTATCAAAGTGGAACAAATCCGGGACTTAATTTCGAATATGACAAGGACGGGCATAGAAGAGGGAAGAAAGATATATGTCATTCATCAAGCGGATAAAATGAATATCGCCGCCAGCAATACGCTGTTGAAGTTTTTGGAGGAACCGGATGGACAAGTAACGGCCATCCTCCTGACGGAACAATATCAATCCATATTGCCGACGATTCAATCCCGCTGCCAACATATCAAGTTCTCAAGCATTCCGAAAGACTTATTGATTCAACAGTTGCAGCAACAAGGGTTAACCTTTTCCATGGCTTCCACTGTCAGCCAAGTGACGAACAGTGTGGAGAAAGGTCTTGCTTTAGCGCAGGATGAGCAGTTTGCACTGGCAAGAAAAACAGTGTTAAAATTAGTTGAGACTGTCAGAAAAAATGTAAACGAAGCCTTGTTGATTGTATACGACGAATGGCTTCCAAACCTGAAGGAAAAAAGCGATTTTGAACTCAGTCTCGATTTACTTCTGTTGGCTTATCGTGATATTGTAGCAATAAAGGCAAACCCAGAAAGTGCTTGCACTTATCCGGATATGATGGATAGATGGAAAGAAATTGCATTAACTTCAACTTTTGAGCAGTTGTCGAATCAAATGCAAGCAATATTGCAAGCAAGACAAAATGTAGGTCGCAATATGAATCGCACGCTTTTATTGGAACAGCTGATGCTGAAATTGCAGGAGGGGTATTCCTTTGTATAATGTGGTAGGAGTCCGCTTTAAACGGGCGGGTAAAATATATTACTTTGACCCTGGAGAATATCAACTTGAAAAGGACCAATATGTCATAGTTGAAACGGCTCGGGGCGTCGAGTATGGAAAAATTGTTGTTCCGATGAGACAAGTTGGTGAAAATGATGTTGTTTTGCCTTTGAAGCAAGTTTTACGGCCTGCAACTGAGCGGGATAAAATCCAAGTGGAAGAAAATAAAGCCGAAGCTAGACGGGCTTTTGATATAGCGAATGTAAAAATAGCCGAACATCAACTGGAAATGAAACTGGTGGATGTTGAATATACATTCGATCGGAATAAAGTGATTTTCTATTTTACAGCAGAGGGAAGAGTCGATTTCCGTGAACTGGTAAAAGATTTGGCCGCGATTTTCCGGACTCGTATCGAACTCCGCCAAATCGGGGTGAGAGATGAGGCAAAACTTCTCGGAGGTATTGGTCCTTGCGGAAGAATGCTATGCTGTTCAACATTTCTGGGGGATTTTGATCCGGTCTCCATCAAAATGGCAAAAGATCAAAATCTATCACTAAATCCTACAAAAATATC
Organism: Ureibacillus suwonensis; assembly: GCF_042655065.1. NCBI lineage: Bacteria > Bacillati > Bacillota > Bacilli > Caryophanales > Caryophanaceae > Ureibacillus > Ureibacillus suwonensis. The sequence continues at coordinate 44,099 of NZ_JBHSNQ010000192.1, read as the reverse complement.
TGGATTATGTGGTCGCCTAATGTGCTGCTTGAAATATGAAAATGATGATTATGAAACAGCGAAAGATGGAATGCCTGATATTGGCGAGACAACAATCACTCCTGATGGCTTTGGAACGGTTGTTGGAATCAATGTGCTGGAAAGAGTCGTCCAAGTCTATTTAGAAGAACTGGAACGCACGGCTGAATATACGCTGGAGGAAATACTTGAGTGCGAAAAGAATCTGATATAGATTAATACTAATGGGGTGGCTTGGTTGAGGGACCGAAATTTTTTAGATGCTATAATGGAATTTGAACAGCAACTAGAAACACTACAACAGCAGTTTCATGAAATAAAAAAATCTGTTGCGCACATGGTGGAAGAATATCAGTCACTTCAAATAGAAAATTATCATCTGAGAAGACGATTAGAAGAATTGACAAAAGCAGCAGAAACTTCTGAACATGGTGAAAAGAAAAGCCATTTGGATATTGGGGAAGGCTATGATAATTTGGCCCGGCTGTATCAAGAAGGATTTCACGTATGCAATGTGCACTTTGGAAGCTCCCGAAAAGGGGAGGATTGCTTGTTTTGTCTTTCGTTTTTTAATAAAAATGCTTAAATCAAGGCTGATACCCGAAAATGGGTACAGTCTTTTATTTTCATGAGGAGGAGTGTAGGATTGGAAAATTGGTTAAAGGGCGACGAACGGCTGGATTATTTATTGGCGGAAAATTTGCGCATCATTCAAAGTCCTTCCGTTTTCTCCTTTTCATTGGATGCCGTTTTATTGGCCAAATTTGCGAGCATTCCCATTTCAAAGGGACAAATTGTTGATTTATGTTCAGGAAACGGTGTGATTCCCTTATTTTTAAGCACTCGAACGAAGGCAAAAATCATTGGGGTGGAAATTCAGGAAAGGTTGTATGATATGGCTGTAAGAAGCATTCAATATAACGGATTGGAAGAGCAGATTCAAATGATTCACGGCGATGTAAAGGAAATCCCTCCGATCTTGGGGATTGAGAAATACGATACGGTTACATGCAACCCGCCTTACTTTTTGGATATTGAAACAAGCGATAAAAACTTGAATGAGCATTATACAATCGCCCGCCATGAAGTGTTGCTCACATTGGATGAAGCCATTCATGCGGCCAGCAGATTGCTGAAACAGGGCGGAAAGGCAGCCTTTGTACATAGACCGGGAAGGCTTCTTGATATCATAACTTCCATGAGGAACCATCGATTGGAACCGAAACGCATCCGCCTAATTTACCCGAAAATGGGAAAAGAGGCGAATATGTTGTTGATCGAAGGAATCAAGGATGGCAAGCCGGATTTAAAAATTATGCCCCCGTTGTATGTATATGATGATGATAATAAGTATACAGCTGAAATGAGAGAATTGTTATATGGAGAAAAAGGATAGACATTATTTTTATGTGCTGGAATGTGCCGACTCGTCTTTTTATGCGGGATATACAAATGATTTGGAGCGGAGAGTGAATCAGCACAATGCGGGAAAAGGGGCGAAATACACACGATCGAAGCGCCCGGTAAAATGCATCTATTATGAAACCTACGATACAAAGGAAGAAGCGATGAGGGCGGAGTATGCCTTCAAACAATTAAAACGCAGTGAAAAAATGAAATATATCGGGAGAGAAAATAATGAAATCTCAAAAAAGCAGCTTACATGAACAAAGCGGTTGTCTATATTTGGTGGCCACACCCATCGGCAATTTGGAAGACATCACTTTGAGGGCATTACGAATTTTAAAAGAAGTGGATATTATTGCAGCAGAAGATACGAGAAACACAAAAAAACTGTTGTCTTATTACGACATTTCCACCCCTTTAGTCAGCTACCATGAACATAATCAAGAACAGGCTGGCGAAAAAATATTGCAATGGTTGGGGGAAGGGAAAACGGTCGCTTTAGTCAGTGATGCGGGGATGCCATGCATTTCGGATCCGGGTGCTGACATTGTCCGAAAAGCGGTTGAAGCAGATTTTGCAGTCGTTCCGATACCAGGGGCCAATGCGGCATTGACGGCTTTGATCGCCTCCGGTTTGTCTCCGCAGCCATTTTACTTTTTCGGCTTTTTGCATCGCAGCAGTAAAGAAAGAAAAAAACAGTTGTCCCTTTTAAAAAATCGGAAAGAAACGCTGATCTTTTACGAAGCGCCCCACCGGCTGCAAGATACATTAAAAGATATGGAGGCTGTGTTGGGCAATCGGAACATTGTGCTTGCGAGAGAATTGACAAAAAAATTTGAAGAATTTTTGAGAGGAACGGTAGAGGAGGCCGTCCAATGGACAAAAGACAATGAAGTAAGAGGAGAGTTTTGCATTATCCTCGAAGGGTCGCAAGATGGGGAAGAAAGTGAAGACGAAGCCCCTTATTGGTCAAACATGACCATCAAAGAACATGTGGAGTTATTGATGAAAGAAAAACAACTCGCTTCAAAAGAAGCGATAAAAGAAGTGGCCAAATTAAGAGGGCTTCCAAAAAGGGAAGTTTATCAAGAATATCATTTATAAAAAAAAGAAGGCTGTCTAATGTTCCAGACAGCCGAAATTTCGCCATGTCATCATTGTTGTTTGCGGGTGCTTCAACAAGACTTTCAGTTATGCTTTTGTCGATCTCAAATTATTTTCTGTTTAAATGTTCCTGGATTTCTTTCATTAAAATTTCCGCGCCTTCTGGGCTTAAAATCAACTTACCTCCAGCTAAACGGAAATTTTTGTCTGAAACTTCGCCCGTAATCGCACATGTCATGTTAGGCATGTATTTTTTGAGGATGATTTTATCATCATCTACATAGATTTCCAATGCATCCTTTTCATTAATGCCCAACGTACGGCGAAGTTCAATTGGAATTACCACGCGACCTAACTCATCAACTTTACGGACAATACCTGTAGATTTCATGACAATGTTTTCCTCCTATTTTTGCGTCATAATTTAGAATAAATCTCGTATTCGCCAAAATTCGACATTTATTCTTTGTCTGTCTAAAATAATACCAATAAAAGGAATAAACGTCAATTATTTAGCATTCAAGTTTTGAGAGATATTAATAAAAATTATAAAAATTCGTTTTTTTTAATAAAAAAGTATGATTTGTAATTGTTTAACAATACAATACAAGTGAATTAAGAATAGTATCAACAAATTTTTATTTACAACATCAAATAAATTTCGACAAAATTTTAGTATAATATGTAAGCGTTGAAACAAAAATCGTTAATCGTTACAATTAATACTATATATCGTTGACAATGGAGGCAGTTTAGGTGAGTGAAAAAAAGACGTTTTATATAACAACCCCAATATATTATCCAAGCGGAAAATTCCATATTGGAACAGCCTATACGACAGTGGCTTCGGATGCGATGGCTCGGTATAAAAGATTGCGCGGATTCGATGTCCGTTTTTTGACAGGAATGGACGAACACGGACAAAAAATTCAACAAAAAGCGAAAGAAGTAGGAAAGCATCCCCAAGAATATGTGGATGAAATTGCTGAAGCCGCAAAAGAATTATGGAAGAAGATGGACATTTCTTATGATGATTTAATTCGGACTACACAAGAACGGCATGTAAAAAGTGTAGAAAAAATATTCAAGAAGTTTTTGGATAACGGAGATATTTATAAAGGAGAATATGAAGGCTGGTATTGTACGCCTTGCGAATCCTATTACACCGAAACACAGTTGGTGGATGGCAATTGTCCGGACTGCGGACGTCCTGTCCAAAAATTGAAGGAAGAATCCTACTTCTTTAATATGCAAAAATATGCGGATCGATTACTTGAATATTATGAAGAAAATCCTGAGTTTATTGAACCGGAATCCAGAAAAAATGAAATGATCAACAACTTTATTAAACCGGGATTGGAGGATCTTTCCGTTTCAAGAACTTCCTTTGACTGGGGAATTAAAGTTCCCGGAGATCCCAAACATGTCATTTACGTTTGGGTGGATGCCTTGACAAACTATATTACCGCTTTGGGATACGGTTCAGACAATGACGAGTTGTTTAAAAAATATTGGCCGGCTGATGTGCATGTTGTAGGTAAAGATATTGTCCGTTTCCATACAATTTATTGGCCAATTTTCTTAATGGCGTTGGGTCTCCCACTGCCAAAAAAAGTGTTTGCCCACGGTTTCATCATGATGAAGGACGGAAAAATGTCGAAATCGAAGGGGAATGTCGTTTATCCTGAAATGCTGATTGACCGCTATGGGTTGGATGCAACACGCTACTTTTTGCTTCGTGAATTGCCATTTGGAGCAGATGGCGTATTTTCTCCGGAATCGTTTGTGGAACGCACAAACTATGATTTGGCAAACGATTTAGGAAATTTATTAAATCGTACGGTTTCAATGATCAATAAATATTTCGATGGCGTCATTCCAACAGAAGGTTTGGAAGAAACGGAATTCGATGCTTCATTAAAAGCCCATGCAAAAGAAACAAAAGCTTTATATGAAGCGAACATGGAAAAAATGCAATTCAGTGTAGTACTTGCGGATTTGTGGTCATTTATTTCAAGAACAAACAAATATATCGATGAAACAGAGCCTTGGGTATTGGCGAAAAATGAAGAGAACCGTGGCAAATTGGCTCAAGTTATGTACAATTTAGCCGAAAGTTTGCGCCATATTGCAGTAATGTTACAACCGTTTATGACGCAAACGCCAAAACGCATCATGGAACAGCTTGGATTGGATGAAAAATTGTTGGCTTGGGAGACAATTGAGGGATTCGGAAATGTTATACCTGAGAAAACAAAAGTGGTAGAAAAAGGAATTCCTATTTTCCCAAGATTAGATCCGGAAGTGGAAATCGAATATATTCGCAATCAAATGCGTGCCAGTGTGAAAACACCGCAAGAAGAGAAAACAAATAAAGCGGAAGCACCGGAAGTACCGGAAATCACAATTGAAGATTTCCAAAAACTTGATTTGCGGGTAGGTACGGTGACAGCATGTGAGCCGGTGCCAAAAACGGATAAATTATTAAAGCTCCAAGTGGATTTGGGTTATGAGACACGTCAAGTCGTTTCAGGGATTGCCGAGCATTATAAACCGGAAGAATTGATTGGCCAAAAAGTGATTGTCGTTGCCAATTTAAAACCGGTGAAACTTCGTGGCGAGTTGTCCCAAGGTATGATTTTGGCGGGGTCGCATAATGGAGTGTTAAAACTCGCGACTGTAGATCCTGCTTTGGAAAATGGAGCAAAAGTGAAGTAAAGTGAAAGCCTGTTGGATGGGTCATTCAACAGGCATTTTTGTTGTCAAAAAAATTATTTTAAAATAACAATAAAAGTCGGTCATCAGAATTTGATGAAAACGGTTTAGTATAAAAAGACTAGTTTTGTTACAAAACGATATGAAGAATGTCATGAGTTTTGATTCTCGTAATGAAAATGTAACATTTTTGTGAAATCAGTAATATACCAGTCCAATACAATATACGGTAGGTGTGATTAATATGTTCATTGATACACATGTCCATTTGAATGCAGATCAATTTCAGGAAGATTTACAAGAAGTCATCGATCGGGCACATGCAGCAAAAGTAGAAAAAATGATTGTTGTTGGCTTTGATCGGAAAACCATCGAAAGAGCGATGGAACTCGTAGAGAAATACGAATCTCTTTATGCAGTAATTGGTTGGCATCCAGTAGACGCAATCGATTGTACAGAAGAAGACCTGGCATGGATTGAAGAGCTGACCCATCATCCGAAAGTGGTAGGGATCGGTGAAACAGGACTGGATTATCATTGGGACAAATCCCCAAAAGAAATCCAGCAGGAACTATTCCGCAAACAAATCCGTTTGGCGCAAAAAACGAATCTTCCGATTATCATCCATAATCGGGAAGCAACAGGAGATGTTGTAAGGATTTTAAGGGAAGAAAACGCCAAAACGGTTGGTGGAATCATGCACTGTTTTAGTGGAAGCGTCGAAACGGCACTGGAATGCATAAAAATGAATTTTATGATCAGTTTGGGCGGGCCTGTTACTTTTAAAAATGCCCGCATGCCAAAGAAGGTGGCTAAAGAAATTCCATTGGAGCATTTACTGATTGAAACGGACGCACCATATTTGGCGCCGCATCCATATCGCGGAAAAAGAAATGAGCCTTCTCTGGTGCCGCTAGTTGCCGAGGAAATTGCCCGGTTGAAAGAAATCCCGGTGGAAGAGGTTGCAAAGGCAACGACAGAAAATGCGAAGAAACTTTTTAAATTGGATGTATAAAACGAAAAATAGCCTCCAATACTGCAGTTTAATAGGATCATAAATTGCTAAACTAGTAATTGAGAACATTTATTAGTTGACATAATAAAAAGATACCCGTATAATTCAACGGGTGTTAAGGAGGCGTTTTTTAATGTCAAGTAGTCCCATAAAAAAACTTTTATTTGGGATCAAGCACCAACAATTATTGGTCACCATTTTGTTTATCGCGTTGCTTGCGGTGGTTACCACCTTTGTTCTGTATCAAGGAACAAAAACACCTGTGACAATTATAGCGAATGGTGAAGAAATGAACATATTAACTCATGCCGAGACAGTTGAAGAATTATTCGAAGAAGAAAACATCGATATAACGAGGCATGACAAATTATCCTATTCGCTTGATGCAAAAATAAAACCCGGCATGACGATTGAATGGATCAAAGCAAAACCGGTAACAATCATCGTTGATGGAAAAGAACAAGAAATCTGGACAACTGAAACGAAAGTCAAAGATATTCTGAATGCAGCAAACATCAAAGTATCGGATCATGATAAAGTTTCCATCGCTTTAGATAAAGACTTGGGCGATGAAGACAAAATCAAAATCAATAAAGCGTTTCAGGTGACACTTGTCGATGGTACAGAAGAAAAGCAAGTGTGGTCCACTTCCACTACGGTCGCTAACTTTTTAAAGCAACAAGGTATAACACTTAATGAACTTGATCGTGTCGAAAATAAATTGAGCGACAATGTGAAACCAAATGATCGAATCACGGTTGTTCGCGTAGAAAAGGTTACCGATGTAGTGGAGGAAGAAATTGACTTCCCGGTACAAACAAAATCAGATTCTTCCTTGCTGAAAGGGAAAGAAAAAGTAATTTCGGAAGGAAAGAAAGGCAAAGTTTCAAGAACTTATGAAATTACAAAAGAAAATGGCAAGGTTGTAAATAAGGTCATTAAAGATGAAAAAATCATCGAACAACCGAAAGCAAAAGTGGTTGCAGTGGGAACAAAAGTGGTGACTGCCCAAGTATCCCGTGGAACAAGCGCGGGCGGAAAAGAATTCTATGTGATTGCAACTGCATATACCCCATACTGTAACGGTTGTTCCGGCACATCGGCTTCCGGAATCAATTTGCGCAACAATCCGAATTTGAAATTGATTGCTGTTGATCCAAATCTCATCCCATTAGGCTCAAAAGTTTGGGTGGAAGGTTATGGATACGCGATTGCCGGTGATACTGGTGGCGCAATCAAAGGAAATAAAATTGATGTGCTGGTGCAAACCAAGCAGGAAGCAAGCAGCTGGGGACGAAAAAAAGTCCGCATTAAAGTGCTTAACTGAATAATGGAAGATCGAGCTTTCCTGATACAGGAAAGCTTATTTTTTTGACATCGAAATAACGGACATTTCTTGTGAAAAAGGTTCAGGTTTTGTACAATTGTCCAAGATAAAAGGTAGAAGAGAGGTTCAACATTGGAAATCAAAGAGATCATCGTTGTGGAAGGAAAAGATGATACAGTTGCCATCCAAAGAGCAGTGAATGCAGATACGATTGAAACAAACGGTTCCGCCATATCTGAAGAAACATTGCGCCGTATCCAGCATGCCCAGGAAAAACGCGGGGTCATTGTATTTACGGATCCGGATTATCCCGGAAGACGGATCCGGGCGATTATCGAAGAGCGTATTCCGGGTGTAAAACATGCCTTTCTCTCAAAAGAAAAGTGCATCGCTGCAAACGGGAGAGGCGTTGGCATTGAACATGCAAGCGATGAGGATATACGGCAAGCCTTAAAAAACGTATATACACCAGCTGCGGAATTGCCGGAAACCGAAGAAATTACGGTGGCTGATTTGATGAATGCGCGGCTTATCGGACATCCATCAGCCAAAAATCGGCGCATCCGGTTAGGGGAAATATTGAATATCGGCATGACGAATGGGAAGCAACTCCATAAGCGGTTATTGATGTTTCAAATTACCTTTGAACAATTTGCGCAAGCGGTAGCGCAAATCGATCGGGAGGAACAAAATGAATAAAGATATTGCAACACCAATACGTACGAAAGAAATATTGAAAAAATACGGTTTTTCCTTCAAGAAAAGTTTAGGCCAAAACTTTATTATTGATCCAAACATCCTTCGAAACATCGTGAATTATGCCGGCTTGACCGAAGAAAGCGGAGCAATTGAAATCGGTCCTGGTATTGGCGCTTTGACGGAACATTTGGCGAGAAATTGCAAAAAAGTGGTGGCTTTTGAAATTGATGGCCGGCTTATTCCTGTATTGGAGGATACATTAAGTCCTTATCCAAATGTAAAAATCATCCATTCTGATGTCTTAAAGGCGGATGTGGCGAAGATCATTGAAGAAGAAATGCAGGACATCAAAGATATTATGGTGGTAGCGAATCTGCCTTATTACGTAACAACCCCAATTTTGATGAAATTGCTTAATGACCGTTTGCCGATAAGAGGGTTTGTTGTCATGATGCAAAAAGAAGTCGCTGATCGCATTACAGCAAAACCGGGAACAAAAAGTTACGGTTCACTGTCCATCGCTGTGCAATATTATACTCACGCCGAAGTGGTCATGACGGTTCCAAAGACGGTATTTATGCCGCAGCCAAATGTTGATTCGGCAGTCATCCGGCTTACGATGCGGGAAGCTCCGCCGATTCAAGTGGTGGATGAAGACTTTTTATTTGTGGTAACGAGAGCCGCTTTTGCTCAACGGAGAAAAACGATACTGAACAATTTACAGTCGGGCCTTAAATCAGGAAAAGAAAAAAAGCAGCAAATTTTGGATGCTTTATTATCATGCGGCATTGATCCTTTCAGAAGAGGAGAAACTTTGACCATTGAAGAATTTGGAAATCTTTCCAATGAACTTTATCCGCATTTTCACTAAAAATTGCGAAATTGCTAACAAAAACTTTCTTTTTTTATGGAAAAATAAGTTGACAAGAATAATTGACTGCTGTTAAAATAATATAATTTATTGACAGATTGGCATTTCTGCGCTATAATTGACTTTAGTGAGGTGTATGCGGAAATGCCAAAAACATTAGCGGAGATAAAACGTACAATGGATGAACACATTGGGAAGCCATTGAGGTTAAAGGCAAATGGAGGCCGTAAAAAAACGGTTGAGTGCAATGGGATTTTAAGTGAAACTTACAATGCAGTATTTGTCGTTGAGCTTGATCAAAAAGAAAATGCTTGTAAGCGTGTTTCTTATAGTTACACTGACATTTTAACGGAAGCCGTGGAAATTACTTTCCTGGATGACAATAACGAAGCACTCGCGGTAAAATAATAGTCTGCCCTGTTGTAAATTGTAGACAAAGCCGATTTTTCCATCGACTTTGTCTACAATTTTTTTTGGAACTTGCACATACTACGGTTGTCAACCTACTTATTTGAAGGAGGTAATCTCTATGGCACGGAGAGGCGGAGTCATGTCGAGTCGTCTAAAAGAGGAGATTGCAAAGGAACTCGGGTTTTATGATGTGGTCCAACGGGAAGGTTGGGGAGGAATCAGAGCCCGGGACGCAGGGAACATGGTGAAGCGAGCCATTGAATTGGCTGAACAAAGTTTGGCTCAGCAAGGGAACCAAAACAGCAACCAATAAGTAGGGTTGACAATGCCAATGGCTCTTATAAGAGCTGTTGGCATTTTTTTATTTTTTCGGAAATTACTTAATACTTTTATGTTTAATATTTAGCATCTATGGTGAACCCTTCATTATGGTACAATATACGGAAGGAATTTACCGTAATAGTCTGTTAGGAGGATCATCATGCTTTACATAAAAGCACCTGCCAAAATTAATTTAACGCTGGATGTACTTTATAAACGTCCGGACAACTATCACGAAGTGGAAATGGTGATGACGACGGTCGATTTGGCGGATCGCATCGGGCTTGAACGGAGGAACGATGGCAAAATTAAGATTCATTCATCGAGCGGTATAGTGCCGGAAGATGAACGAAATCTTGCCTATCAAGCTGCGATGCTTTTGAAAAATACATATAACATTGATGCGGGGGCAACCATTTCGATCGAGAAAGAAATCCCTGTAGCAGCCGGACTTGCAGGAGGCAGCAGCGACGCAGCCGCCACACTGCGGGGATTAAATAAGCTTTGGAATTTAAATTTATCCATTGATACATTGGCGGAGCTGGGGGCAGCCATTGGATCCGATGTTCCGTTTTGTGTTTATGGCGGAACAGCCTTGGCTACTGGAAGAGGAGAAAAAATACAACATTTGCCTTCCCCTCCGACTTGCTGGGTCATCCTTGCAAAACCGGGAATCGGAGTCTCCACCGCAAAAGTTTATGAAGGATTGAAATTGGAAAATATAGAACATCCTGACACAAAACAAATGATTCAGGCATTGGAAAATAAAGATTACTCTTTAATGTGCAGGGCTTTAGGAAATGTTCTTGAATCTGTCACATGTGCATTATATCCTGAAGTGGGCTTTATTAAAGAACATATGTTGCGGTTCGGGGCAGACGCAGCGTTAATGAGCGGAAGCGGTCCGACGGTTTTTGGCTTTGTCAATAGCGAATCAAGATTGCATCGGGTGTACAATGGATTGAAAGGCTTTTGTGATGAAGTTTATGCGGTGCGCATGTTGGGACAAAGGAATTCACTTGCCTAAATACGTACATTTATGATACTTTTTCTATAAAATATTCGTATTTTAATTTTCATTAGGAGAGGGTCTCATGAAATGGAAGCGTAGTGAACGCTTGGTAGATATGACGCATTATTTGTTGGAGCATCCGCATCAACTCATTCCGTTAACCTATTTTGCTGAATTATATAATTCTGCTAAATCCTCCATTAGCGAAGATTTGGCCATTGTGAAGGGAACTTTTGAAGAAAGAGGCATTGGGGAATTGATAACGGTTCCCGGAGCAAGCGGAGGAGTAAAATACATTCCTACCGTAACAGACGACGAGGTTCGGGAAACAATTCAAATTTTAATAGCCGAGTTAAGCAAATCAGACCGCCTGCTTCCTGGAGGATATTTGTTTATGACGGATTTATTGGGCAATCCCGGCCTGATGAATCGGGTAGGAAAAGTCTTTGCAAGCATTTTTAAAGATCAACAAATCGATGCCATTATGACGGTGGCAACGAAGGGAATTTCCATTGCCCATTCGATTGCCAGATATTTAAATGTACCGGTTGTGGTTGTGCGCAGAGACAGCAAAGTGACAGAAGGTTCAACGGTGAGTATCAACTATGTATCAGGTTCTTCCAGAAGAATCCAAACAATGGTATTATCAAAACGTAGCATGAAGAGCGGACAAAGAGTTTTACTGACAGACGATTTTATGAAAGTCGGCGGAACGATGAATGGCATGAAAAGCTTGCTGGAGGAATTTGATTGCACTTTGGCGGGAATCGCCGTTCTCGTTGAGGCGGAACATGCGGGTGAAACTCTTGTCGATGATTATTATTCATTGGTAAAACTCCATTCTGTAAATGAAAAAGAGAGAACGATTCAATTAAGTGAAGGAAATTATTTTTTAAAGGAGAGATCATGATGAAAGCAGTAGCTACTACAAATGCACCAAAAGCAATTGGACCTTATTCCCAAGGGATTATTGCAGGTGGTTTCTTCTTCAGTTCAGGTCAAATCCCTTTAACTCTTGAAGGCGAATTGGTGGAAGGGGATATTGTTGCCCAAACAAACCAAGTGTTCAAAAACTTAAAAGCGGTTCTTGCGGAAGCCGGGCTATCTCTAAATAATGTTGTGAAAACAACGGTATTTTTAAGCGATATGAATGACTTTGCAAAAATGAATGAAGCATATGAAGCGAATTTTGGCGATCATAAACCTGCCCGATCCGCTGTAGAAGTTGCAAGACTTCCAAAAGATGTAAAAGTGGAAATTGAAGTGATTGCAGCATTTGAATAATCGCCAGGCGGTGAATCCATCCATGGATTCACCGCTTTTTTATATTCAGAAATAATTACAAAGAAAAACATCTATTTACAAAAATTAAAAACACTTAAAAATTATTTGAAAATTTTTTCAAAAATAAAGAAGGAATTTTTTTATTTTTGTAGAATTGTATAGCCTTAAAGGCATCCTAGAGGAAGAGAGGAGTGAAAGAATGGAAGTTACTGACGTGAGACTTAGACGTGTGCAAACAGACGGGCGCATGCGTGCAATTGCTTCCATCACACTAGATGACGAGTTTGTGGTTCATGATATTCGAGTGATTGATGGGAATAACGGTTTATTTGTCGCTATGCCAAGCAAAAGAACACCGGATGGGGAATTCCGTGATATTGCACACCCAATCAATTCTAAAACACGCAACAAAATTCAGGATGTTGTGTTGGCCGCATATCACGCTGCCGGTGAAGAAAAAACAGAAGATCAAAGCGAATCCCAATTAGAAGAAGCAAACGCTTAAAACAGTGTCCCAAGAGTAATGCATTTTACTTTTGGGACACTTTCTTTTTTTTAAAGTCTGAAGGCGGTCCCTCTTTTTCATAAACTTTCACAAAAAAAATAATATGAAAACGGAGGCGAAAAAAATATAATAGAGAGGGAGAATAGATGTCTTGTCAGCTGATCATGCCTTGAAAATCGAACAACTTTACTATATAGTCATAAGAGAACATGAGCTGAAATTGGGGGACTTTGCATGACTAACATTTTTGCGATTGTATTGGCTGCTGGCCAAGGAACTCGCATGAAGTCCAAATTATACAAGGTTTTACATCCAGTGTGTGGAAAGCCTATGGTTGAGCATGTCGTTGACAATATATCAACATTAGATGTTAACCGTATTGTAACAATTGTTGGGCATGGTGCAGAAAAAGTGAAAGAACATCTTGGAGACAAATCCGAGTATGTACTTCAATCAGAACAACTTGGAACAGCCCATGCCGTAATGCAGGCTGAATCATTATTAGGCGATTTGGAAGGCGTAACGCTGGTTGTTTGTGGAGATACACCTTTAATTCGTCCGGAAACAATGAAAGCGCTATTTGAACATCACGTATCCCAAAAGGCGAAAGCGACGATTCTTACCGCGATTGCTGACGATCCAACAGGATACGGCCGGGTGATTCGTGATGAACAGGGTCAAGTGGCACAAATTGTAGAGCATAAAGATGCAACTCCTGAACAACGCTTGGAAAAGGAAATCAACACTGGTACTTATTGCTTTGATAATAAAGCATTATTTGAAGCGTTGAAGCTGGTGAATAATAACAATGCACAGGGCGAATATTATTTGCCGGATGTCATTGAAATATTAAAAAACAAAGGTGAAATTGTTTCCGCTTTCGTTTGCGAAGATTTCAATGAAACCCTTGGAGTCAATGATCGAATTGCCCTGTCCCAAGCAGAAGAAATTATGCGTGAACGCATCAATAAAAAACATATGGCGAATGGGGTAACGATTATTAATCCTTCAATGACACATATTAGTATTGATGCTGAAATTGGCCGGGATACAGTCATTTATCCAGGTGTTGTGATTGAAGGAAAAACGGTAATTGGCGAAGATTGCCTCATTGGGCCGAATAGCCAAATTATCAGCAGCAAGATTGGCGATCGTTCGGTTGTGAAACAATCTGTTGTGCAGCAAAGCATTATCGGTGAAGATACTTCTGTCGGTCCATTTGCCCATTTGAGACCGGAAGCCGAATTAGGCGACCATGTGAAAATCGGCAACTTTGTTGAAGTGAAGAAAAGTACGATTGGCGATGAATCAAAAGTATCTCATTTAAGTTATATAGGTGACGCTGAGGTTGGGAAAAATGTTAATATAGGTTGTGGCTCCATTACCGTAAATTACGATGGTAAAAATAAATATAAAACAATCATTGAAGATAATGTGTTTGTTGGATGCAATTCCAATCTGGTAGCTCCTGTCACGTTGAGATCAGGATCATTCATTGCCGCAGGATCCACGATTACAAAAGAAGTGCCGCAAGATTCGTTGGCAATTGCCCGCGCAAGACAAGAAAATAAAATCGACTACGCAAAAAAATTAAGATAATTAGGAGGCCATCATGCCGTATTCATACGCTGACACAAAATTAAAAATATTCTCGTTAAATTCAAATTATCCATTAGCACAAGAAATTGCGGAACTAATGGGTGTGGAATTGGGAAAATGTTCTGTAAAACACTTCAGTGATGGGGAAATTCAAATCAATATTGAAGAAAGTATCCGCGGTTGCGACGTGTTCATCGTCCAATCCACTTCCTATCCGGTGAATGAACACTTAATGGAACTTTTAATTATGATTGATGCTGTAAAACGTGCATCCGCCCGCACAGTGAATGTGGTAATTCCTTATTACGGATATGCACGACAAGATCGCAAAGCAAAAGCGCGGGAACCAATTACTGCGAAATTGGTGGCGAATTTGTTGGAAACAGCCGGCGCAACCCGAGTAATCGTGCTCGATTTGCATGCTCCGCAAATCCAAGGATTCTTTGACATTTTAATCGACCATTTAATGGCGGTACCATTGCTTTCTGAATACTTCAAATCAAAAGGTTTCTCAGAAGATGATGTAGTGATCGTTTCACCAGACCACGGCGGTGTAACGAGAGCCCGCAAAATGGCTGAGCGCTTGAAAGCACCGATTGCCATTATCGATAAACGCCGCCCAAAACCAAACGTGGCAGAAGTGATGAATATTGTTGGTAATGTAGAAGGAAAAATCTGCATTTTGATTGATGACATTATTGATACAGCTGGAACGATCACAATTGGTGCCAATGCATTGATCGAAAGTGGAGCCAAAGAAGTGTATGCATGCTGTACACATCCGGTGTTATCCGGTCCGGCAATTGAGCGCATCCAAAACTCTTCCATTAAAGAATTAGTGGTGACAAATACCATTAAGTTGCCAGAGGAAAAAATGATTCCGAAAATCACTCAATTATCAGTGGCTCCTTTAATGGCGGAAGCGATTTCCCGCATCTATGAAAATAAATCCGTAAGTACATTATTTGATTAAGATTTTAAAATGTAGACAAAATTCGAAATGAATTTTGTCTACATTTTTTTTATTTTGGACAGAATGATGGGGAACACATACTTTTCTTAAAGCTTGTGCGATGAATGGAAACTTTTCAAAAGTGGACTATAATAAAAATTGGGTAGTCCATCATTTTCTAAAGGAGGGGTAAAAATCATGAGCACAGTATTACAAGCGGAAAAACGTAAGACTGGTGTGCGTTCAGAGTTAGCCCAACTTAGAAAAGGAGGAAGAATACCTGCCGTTATCTACGGCTACAATATCGAAAATACTCCGATTTCAGTCGATTATAAAGAGATTGCGAAAGAAGTGCAAAAAAGGGGAAAAACGGGTATTTTCGATTTGGATGTGGAAGGAAAAAGAGTAAAAGCACTGATTCATGAAGTGCAAAGAGATTCGTTAAAAGGAGAAGTTTTGCACATCGATTTTTTTTCCGTCAACATGGATGAAGAAGTGGAAGTGGATGTTCCAATCCATGCAGCCGGTGAATCCATTGGTGTGAAAGAAGGAGGCGTATTGACGCAAATATTAAATACGCTAAGAATCAAAGTGAAGCCGGCTGAGATTCCGGAAAAAATCGACATTGATATTTCTACATTAGGCATTGGAGATACATTGTTTATAAGTGATATTCGGGAGAGAGTCGATTATAAAATTTTGGAAGGCGATGATGTGACAATCTTTACCGTCACTGCACCGGCAACTGCCCGTGATGCCGGACAAGGCGATGATGATAATCAAGATATCAAAGCGACAGAAGCTCCTCAATCTCAAGCATGAGCCCATTGGGTTGTCTGAGCGGTTTTCAGCTTGGACAACCCTTTCTTTTGTTCAATGATCGACGGCAGCGTTCAGGTGCATTTCTTTTAAGTAGGAACTTTCTGATATTATGTGATAAAATAAGCAACGATTAGATATAATAAAAGGAATGGTTTCATGAAACTGATTGTTGGCTTAGGAAATCCGGGAAAACAGTATGAACGGACGCGGCATAATATCGGATTCATGTGCGTGGATGCATTGGCAAATAAATGGAATGCAACTTTAAGCGAAACAAAATTCAACGGCATGTATGCCATTGTCCATCGTCCCGAAGGAAAAGTCATGCTGTTAAAACCTCTCACGTATATGAATTTATCGGGTGAATGCGTCCGTCCGATCATTGATTACTTTGATATAGATATTGATGAAATCGTTGTCATCTATGACGATTTGGATTTGGAAACCGGAAAACTCCGATTGCGGCAAAAGGGGAGTGCCGGCGGGCATAATGGAATGAAGTCGCTGATCCAGCATCTTGGAACGCAAGATTTTAAACGGATTCGTGTTGGGATCAACCGTCCCCCGGCTGGCATGAAAGTGCCCGACTACGTGCTGTCCAAATTTTCGAAGGAAGAAGAACCGGTCATCGAGCAAGCGATTGAGAAAGTGGTTCAAGCTTGTGAAGCATGGCTGTCAAAGAAATTTATCGATGTAATGAACGAGTATAATTAAATCGTTTTATTGCTGAATTAATGAAGTGCATAATTGATTATGGAACAGTCTATACTTGGAATATACCCAGCTTTCAAAGGAGGTCCAGTATGACTGTTCGTTACCGTTGTAGATATTGTAATACAGAATTGGGCACTTTACCTTTTAACGAAGAAGAAACAATCCGCAAGATTCATTTATTTGAAGTTGGAGAAATCGAAGAGTTTATTGAGAAAGATGAACTTGGAGTAACGACAATACACTGTATTTGTGAACATTGCGAAGAATCGTTACGTCAGTTTCCTGATTACTACGCTTTAAATAAATGGATTCAATAAATGAAAACACGCTTTGGGCTCTTCAGTCCAAGGCTTTTCCAGTATTTAGAATTTTCAGTAGTGAGCGGCATGTTTTCATTGATTCATAGAATGGATTACATAAGCGAGCGCCTTGATGAAAGGAGGATCACTTCATGAGAGGAATTACTCAATTATTCTCTCAAGAAAAACATATAAATAAGTTGATCAAGGACTTGAAAGAGCAAAAAGAGAAATCCCATTTGATTACGGGATTGACGGGAAGCGCGCGCGCCGTATTGATTAACTCCCTCTTCAGAGAATTAAATCGGCCTTTATATATTATTTCCCCCAATTTACTGCAGGCACAAAAGCTGGTGGATGATTTAACATCCCTTGTGGGAGAGGAAAAAGTGCATTATTATCCGGCGGATGAATTCATTGCCGCGGACATGACAATCGCATCTCCTGAGCTGAGAGCAGGGCGGATATCCACATTGGATCATTTAGCGAGAGAAGAAGCGGCGGTATATGTCATTCCGATTGCCGGAATGAGAAAATATATGACACCTGTGGCACAATGGAAACAAAATCTTTTGGAAGTACATGTCGGACAAGAAATGGATATAGACCACTGGCTTTCGAAGTTGGTAGAGATGGGTTATACACGAAGCCAAATGGTCACAACACCAGGTGAGTTTGCATTGCGTGGAGGAATACTTGATATCTATCCACCATATGCAGAGTCACCATTTCGTATTGAGCTTTTTGATACGGAAGTGGATTCCATCCGTGAGTTTTCCGCAGATGATCAACGCTCCATTAAAAAATTGGAGTCATGCCGGATCCTGCCAGCCATAGAGCTCCTGCTCACCATGGAACAGCGCGTCCAATTGGCTGAACGGCTTGAAAAAGCGCTTGCCAAAAGCATTAAAAAGGTCAAAAAACAGGAAGTGCAAGAAGCGTTATATGAAAATATCCAGTACGACATTGAAATGTTGAAACAGGGGAATCTGCCTAACCATGTTACGAAGTATGGATCCTTATTATACGAAAAACCGGCATTTTTAGGAGATTATTTTTCGGAAGACGGCCTGATTCTATTCGATGAACTGGGACGGATCCAAGAGGTTTCCGAAGCTTGGGAGCGGGAAGAGGAAGAGTGGTTCGTTTCATTAATTGAAGAAGGAAAAATGGTGCATGACGTCCACCCTTCCTATTCGTTAAAAGAAATCTTGTCCATGTTGGATCTTCCGAAAATTTACTTCAATTTATTTACACGTACTTTCTCCGGCATTCGCTTTGACCAAACAACGAACTTTTCATGTAAACCGATGCAGCAATTCCATGGGCAAATTTCCCTTTTGCAAAATGAAGTTGAGCGTTGGAAGAAAGAAAAGTTCACCGTGTTAATTGTAGCGGATGGGGAACAGCGTTTAGAAAAGATAAAAAATATGTTGGAAGATTACAAGATTGATGTGACGATCGGGCTGCCGAACGGAGAAGGAATTTTCCTGGTGGATGGCCAGCTGACCGCCGGCTTTGAATTTCCTTTGCAACGGATTGCCGTTGTGACGGATGATGAATTATTCAAACAGCAAACAAAGCGGAAAAAATCCCGGCCTCAGAAAATGACCAATGCGGAAAGAATTAAAAGTTATACGGAAATCAAACCGGGAGACTATGTGGTCCATGTGCATCACGGAATCGGAAAATATGTGGGCATTCAAACCCTTGAAGTGAACGGCACCCACAAAGACTACCTCCATATCCGCTACCGCGGTGATGACAAATTATTTGTTCCTGTCGATCAAATTGATTTAGTCCAAAAATATGTTTCATCGGAAGGAAAGGAACCAAAACTCCACAAGCTGGGTGGTACGGAATGGAAAAAAGCGAAGGCAAAAGTGTCATCCGCTGTTAAGGATATTGCGGAAGAACTCATTAAACTTTATGCAAAACGGGAAGCGGAAAAAGGATATGCCTTTTCTCCGGATACAGATGAGCAGCGGGAATTCGAAAATGCTTTCCCGTATGAAGAAACGGAAGACCAGCTTCGCACCATTATGGAAGTTAAACGGGATATGGAACGGGAACGGCCAATGGACCGGCTTGTTTGCGGAGATGTGGGATACGGGAAAACGGAAGTGGCCATCCGTGCAGCTTTCAAAGCGATTATGGATGGCAAACAAGTGGCCTTTCTCGTGCCGACGACGATATTGGCACAACAACACTATGAAACCATTAGCGCAAGATTTGAGGATTATGCCATTAATGTCGGTTTACTGAGCCGTTTCCGCACGAGAAAAGAACAGGCGGAAACGATAAAAGGATTGAAAGATGGGACAGTGGATATCGTCATTGGCACACACCGCCTTCTTTCGAAAGATGTGGCCTTCAAAGATTTGGGATTATTGATTGTGGATGAGGAGCAACGTTTTGGCGTGGCTCATAAAGAGAAAATTAAACAGTTGAAAACGAACGTGGATGTGTTGACACTGACAGCGACACCGATTCCAAGAACCCTTCATATGTCGATGGTGGGTGTGAGAGATCTTTCGGTTATTGAAACGCCTCCGCAAAACCGTTTCCCTGTTCAAACATATGTGATGGAATATAGTCCAGCCTTGGTTCGGGAAGCCATCGAGCGGGAAATGGCGCGGGGAGGTCAAACATTTTATCTATATAACCGTGTGGAAGATATGACGAAAAAAGTCGAGGAAATTCAGACGCTCGTGCCGGAAGCCCGGGTGGCATACGCCCATGGCAAGATGACTGAAACGCAACTGGAATCCGTCATTCTCAGCTTTTTAAATGGCGAATTTGATGTACTTGTGACAACGACCATTATTGAAACCGGCGTGGATATGCCGAATGTTAATACGTTAATCGTTCATGATGCTGATAAAATGGGACTTTCCCAGCTTTATCAGCTGCGCGGCCGCGTCGGAAGATCCAACAGGGTCGCATACGCTTATTTCATGTATCAGCGGGATAAAGTATTAACGGAAGTTGCGGAACAACGCCTTCAAGCGATCAAAGAATTTACGGAATTAGGTTCCGGTTTTAAAATTGCCATGCGCGATTTGTCCATTCGTGGTGCAGGCAATCTGCTCGGGGCTCAACAGCACGGCTTTATCGATACGGTAGGATTTGATTTATACTCACAATTATTGGAAGAAGCCATTGTGGAACTGAAAGGCGAAAAACGGGAAGAGAAGGAAGAAGTGGAAATCATACTTCATGTAGATGCCTACATTCCGGATCAATATATTCCGGATGGCTACCAAAAAATTCAAATGTATAAACGGATCAAAGCGATGGAAAATCCGGAAGATTATCATGAAATCCTCGAAGAATTGCACGACCGGTTCGGCGATTTGCCTCCTGAAACCGAAAGACTGTTGCGCATCGCAAGAATCAAGGCGTGGGCAGGCAAAGCGGGCATTGTTTCCATTAAAGAAAAACAAAAAATCATTTCCATCGTCTTTTCTGAAGAGGGGACTAAAAATGTCGATGGTTCCGTGGTAGTCGCTGAAACAATGAAATTTGAAAAAGCGGTCGGTTTCAGCATGGATGGACCTATTTTGACCGTGACGATTGATGAGAAAAAATGCGGGAAATATAATCCGCTGGACGTATTGGAACAAGTCGCTGAAATAATTTATAAGGCAAGGAAGAATAATGTAGTGGAACAAGAAGCAAAATAATACTGTAAACAATGACCCAAATTTGATTGGGTCATTTTGTTTACCAAAAGTTTTAGATTGATTTTGTTTTTCACTAAATTGTTATATTTTTAAAATTTTTGGGGCATATTAATTTTACAAATTTTTGACGAATTAAAAACATTTCACACAAAATCCTCCCCATGCATTTTTTGCATACTTTGCCTAAAGAGTAAACATACTATCTGTGAAATAAAACGAATTCAGAAAGCGAGGCAGCAAAGATGAAAGCAACAGGAATAGTACGTCGTATCGATGATTTAGGTCGTGTTGTAATCCCGAAAGAAATTCGCAGAACCATGCGAATTCGAGAAGGAGATCCTTTGGAAATCTATACGGATCGCGAAGGAGAAGTTATCCTAAAAAAATATTCCCCGATTAATGATTTAGGCGAGTTTGCAAAAGAATATGTTGAATCCTTGTATGAAACGATAGGGACACCTGCGTTGATCAGCGACCGTGATGAAATGATTGCTGTGGCAGGTTTATCGAAGAAGGATTACACAAATCGTCGCCTGTCAAGTTTTGCAGAGGATTTCATGAAACAACGTTCTGTCGTATTGGAAAAGAATGAAACGACGATTGAATTGGTGCCAGGACAATTTGAACAAGTCAAATCCTATTGTGTTGCACCAATTGTTGCAAACGGTGACACAATTGGGGCGGTATATTTGCTTTCGAAAGTGCACTTTTTAAGCGAAGTAGAACAAAAAGCGGCGGAAACGGCGGCTCACTTCTTAGGAAAGCAAATGGAAAACTAAATCAGTTTGAAAACGTCTCTTTGCATAAGAGGCGTTTTTTCTTTATTTAGGAAGACCGGCTCAATGGCTCAATTGGACGAATGAAAATGGAGGCATAGTAAATGAAGATGATTTGCGGTACTATGTTTTGGGAAATCCGATTTGATGGAAACCCGCGGGAATTTTTCCATTATCGTGGCATAGGAAAGTTCATTTTTTTATTTCAATGACTCTTTGGTATACTTTCTAGTATGTAGAAAGGATAGAGAATATAGGTATGTCGAATTCAATCGGAATGAAAGGATATATGAAAGGAGCATTGCTTCTGACAATATCCGCGATCATTGTAAAAATTATGAGTGCCATTTACCGGGTTCCCTTTCAAAATTTAGTGGGAGATGCGGGATTTTATATTTATCAGCAAGTTTATCCGTTCATATCCTTTTTCGTTGCATGGACATCAGGAGGATTTGCGGTTGCCATTTCGAAAATGTTGGCGGATGCGGAACTTTGTCCGGATGCTTCTTTGAAAAAAGGCCTGATTTCTCGGACGGTATTTTTATACTTGGCCGGATTATCCCTTGTTTTTTTCTCCGTTTTATTTTTTGGCGCAGAGTTGTTGGCGGAGTGGATGGGGGATGAACAGCTGTCGCCCTTATTGAGAACGGGTTCCTTTGTCACGTTGTTTATGCCATTTTTGGCGATTATGAAGGGCTCTTTTCAATCCCGTGGCGAAATGTCGCCCGTTGCCAAAGCACAGGTATTCGAACAATTCATCCGGGTAACGATTATTTTGGCAGGCGCTTTTTTTGTGATGGCGACTTCCCGCTCCCTTTATTCAGCCGGGCATATGGCTGTGCTGGGAACGGTCATTGGGGAAGTGGCAGGGGTGTTGTTGTTGGTTTATTTTTCCGGAAAATCCTTTTCCACCGTTCCCTTTAAAAACATAGGAAAGCATCATAGTGAAAAGAAGTGGCCCATCATTAAAGAAGTGACACTATTGAGTATCAGCATCAGCATGAGCAGTCTATTGCTTTTGTGTTTCCAACTGATCGATTCCTTCACGGTTTATTCATTGATGGTGGAAAACGGCATCGAATCCCAGTTGGCGAAAGAAATGAAAGGGATTTATGACCGTGGTCAATCTCTTGTTCAATTGGGGATTGTCATCGCTTCCTCATTATCCATTGCCATTGTTCCGCTGGTGGCGGTCCAGTCCAAAAAGAAAACGGGAAGAGGAGCAAAGCCTTTTATCCAATTGACTTACAGGACTGCCCTCCTTTTTGGGGTGGCCTCTTCTCTCGGACTGGTGATCGTCATGCCGTACGTCAATAAAATGCTTTTTGAAACGAATGCATTGCAAATGGTTTTGACCATTTATGTTTTACAAATCATACCGTTGTCAATCATTTTGACATTTACAGCCATCTTGCAGGGGATGGGGAAACTGAAAGTGCCGTTTTTAATTTTAACAGGGGCCATTCTTTTCAAAGGGATTGGAAATATGACCCTTGTCCCGTTATGGAATGTGCTGGGCTCTGCAGTTTCAAGCGGTGTCGTGTTATTGTTCGCTTCAATATTATTTATTGGATACTTAAAAAAATTGACATCCGTCCAATTTGCTCCTCTGCGTTTTTACATAAAATTGGCCGGTGCCGGCATAGCGATGGCATTGGCTGTGCTTTTGCTGAATGAATGTCTGCAAATGAAGAGCGGTATGCTTTCCAGCGGCAGAATGGAAGCGGTCGTTTTCGGCTCTGTATTAATTGTGACAGGGGCGTTCGTATTTTTGACCTTTGTGGCAAAATCCCGGATGCTTTCCGAAAAAGAATGGTTTTTGATTCCATTTGGCCGCCGAATGGCCGCTTATCAGCTTTGGTTAAATAAAAGAAAGTAGGTGGATGTATGCATATCGCAATCGTCGGTTTAGGCGCATCAGATTACGAGCAACTGCCGATGGGCGTTTATAAAAAATTGAAGGAAGCAAAAAAAGTGTATGTTCGCACAATGGATCACCCGGTTCTCCATGAACTGCAAGAGGAAGGATTGCAATTTGAAAGCTTTGATGAAGTTTATGAAAAACATGATTCCTTCCAACCGGTTTATGAGGAGATTGCCGAACGGTTAATCGAAGCGGCGAAGGAAGAGCCGGTTGTATATGCGGTACCCGGGCATCCATTGGTGGCAGAACAAACGGTGCAATTGTTGATTGAGGCTGAAAGACAGGGCAAAGTGCAAATCTCCTTTGCCGGTGGCCAAAGCTTTTTGGACCCCATATTTACCGCATTAAAAATTGACCCGATTGAAGGGTTTCAATTGTTGGATGGCACAAGCTTTTCCATTCATGATGTCAATATGCTTTCCCATGTGCTGATTGCCCAGGTATATGACCAATTCAGCGCATCGGAAGTGAAGTTAACGTTAATGGAAAAATACCGGGATGATTATCCGGTGACGATTGTTACAGCGGCAGGTTCAATACAGGAACAGCTTAAAACGGTTCCTCTTTATGAGCTGGACCAGGCGGTGGAAATCAACAATTTGACGACCATTTATGTCCCGCCGGTAAAAAGCGATCTTGATGCATTAAAAGATTGGAGAACGTTCAGAAGCATCATCGCAACACTTCGGGGGCCTAATGGTTGCCCGTGGGACCGGAAACAAACCCACGAAAGTTTGAAAAAATATTTGATCGAAGAGGTACATGAATTTTTGGCGGCGGTTGATGAAAAAGACGACTTTGGCATGGTGGAAGAATTGGGCGACATTTTGTTGCAGGTTTTCCTGCATGCCCAAATCGGGGAGGATGAAGGTTATTTCAATTTGGAAGAAGTGTTGGAGAGCATTTCCGAAAAAATGATCCGACGTCATCCCCATGTATTCGGCGACATCACTGTAAAAAATGCCGATGAAGTCGTAACGAATTGGGAAGAAATAAAAAAACAGGAAAAGGGAGAACAAAAGGAATCGCTGCTCAAAGGGGAATATCGGCCAAGCTCATCTTTGCAAACATCGTATAATTATCAGAAGAAGGCGGCATCTGTCGGCTTCGACTGGCCTGATGCGGGCGGAGCCATCAAGAAATTTGAAGAGGAATGGCAGGAATTTTGCCAAGAATTAGAGAAAGGTACAAGTGAAACCATGTTGGATGAATTCGGGGACGTGTTATTTACGTTGGTCAACATTGCACGCTTTTATAAAATTTCCCCGGAGGAAGCGATGGTGCATGCCAACGAAAAATTCGCCAGAAGATTTCAGTTTGTTGAAGAACAGGTAAGAAAAAGCGGTCAAACTTTTGACGATTTTACATTGGAACAATTGGATGAATTTTGGAATGAAGCAAAACGATTAGAGAAGGAGTAGGCTATGCGATTAGACAAATTTTTAAAAGTATCTCGACTCATTAAACGCCGTACGTTGGCAAAAGAAGTGGCTGAACAAGGCCGAATCACCATTAATGGCAAGGTTGCCAAAGCCTCTTCCAACGTCAATGCCGGTGACGAGCTGACGATCCGCTTTGGGCAGAAAATCGTCACGGTCCGTGTGGAAGAAATCAAAGAAAACGTCCGAAAAGAAGATGCTAATAAAATGTTCACGATATTGAAAGAAGAAAAACTAGATAAAATTGAACCGGAATTTATCGATGATGAAGAATAGAAAAATAGAAGACCGAAATATTTTTTTATAGCATGACAACCATTTTTGTTGTCATGCTTTTTTTATTTCCCGCATAAAGTGAACAGAACAAACCATTAGAAGGAGGAACGATAATGACACAAATCCATCAAGAAAACAATTACACTATAACTTCTGGTGATCATCTTGTGACTGTGAGAAATAGAAAAAGAATGGACATGACATCAGTAAAGGAAATTGAGAGATTCGATCAGGAGGAATTTTACGTAAGAACTTCCCAAGGGCATTTGCTCATTCGGGGAGAGGAATTGCGCATTGTTCATTTAGATGTGGACAAGGGATTATTGACGTTAGAAGGCAATGTCAAAGCCCTCCAATACGATGATGATGAAAATGGGTTGACTAAAGGCTTCCTCCATAAATTGTTTGGATGACAGTTAACGAGCAATTTTTCAGCATCGTAATAATGACGGCAAGCGGGATTTTCATTGGCGCGGTGATTGATGCAACAAGAATTTTCACCAGCGCCATCTCACCCAAGTCATTATTGCGAAAATTTTCGTGGATCCTCGAAATTGTTATATGGGCACTGTTAGGTGTGGCAAGTTTTTATATCATATTTTTAATAAAGGGTGGAGAGTGGCGTTTAGTAGACCCATTATCACAAATTTTAGGCATTTTCCTTTATGAATCTTTCTTACAGCCATTTTTCCGTTTCCTTGGCCGGGTATTTATCGTACTGGTCATCAGGCCGATCGTTGCCATCATCACAATGACAATAAAATTGGTACGGGGAATCATCAGGATGTTGATCCGCATAATTGCTGTACTATTTAGACCTTTCTATAAACTTTTTATCAAGATAAAAAGGCCTTTTTATAGAAAAATTGCAAACTTTAAACGGGCAATCTTTAAAAAGCATTAATGATTAAGTTATAATGACGATACAATAAATAAACAGGAGGTGACGGATGTGAATAAGAGATACGGGAACAAAAATATCCGAAAAATCGAAAATGACTATGTTCGTACAGCGGATCTTCAAATGGAAAAATTGACGAAGAGAAAAATTGGGCTACGCAGAAGGTTAACAACGTTCTTCATTATCGCATCCGTCGTCATTGTCAGTTTAATTAGCACGCTGTATAACCAAAACCAAAGATTGTCGGAAAAAGAAGCGGAAAAAGAAAAAATGTTGGCGGAACTCCAGGAAATGAAAGAAGAACAAGAACGGCTGAAGTTGCAAATAAAGAAACTTGAAGATGATGAGTATATAGCAAAATTGGCAAGGAAAGAATACTTCTTGTCTGATGATGGGGAAATCATTTTTAACATCCCTAAAGATGAGCGGGACAAAGACAAAGATAAAGAAGAAGATCATAATGACGAATAATTTTCTCGGCGGGTTAAAATATTATTGCACTAAAAAGAAAATTTTGTAAATAAAGCAGAATTAAAATTAAAAAAATTGCTGTTGAAAAAGAGTTGTCTTGTTGACACTCTTTTTTTGTCGGCTATAATAAAAGAGAGCATTTACAATTTTTAGGCTCATTTTTTATCATAATTATATTACAGGCTTTGTTTTAGCCGTTAAATTTTTAAGGAGGAGCATTTTTTTTATGTCAATTGAAGTAGGCAGCAAATTACAAGGTAAGGTCACAGGAATTACAAATTTTGGAGCGTTTGTTGAGCTGCCAGATGGTAAAACGGGCCTTGTCCACATTAGTGAAGTAGCTGATAACTACGTGAAAGACATTAACGATCATCTTAAAGTTGGAGACATCGTTGAAGTGAAAGTGTTAAACGTTGAAGAGGATGGAAAAATTGGCCTATCCATCAGAAAGGCTAAAGCCCAATCAGAAAGACCTGAACGTCCTCAGAGACCACGTCGTGAAAACCGTTCAAATGAACGCAATGAACGTCAATCAAAAGAAAGTTTTGAACAGAAAATAGCAAAATTTTTGAAAGATAGTGATGAGCGTCTTGCTTCCTTAAGACGTGCAACTGAGTCCAAACGAGGTGGACGTGGCGCAAGAAGAGGGTAGTTTGCTGTCTATTAGATAATAGTGATAAAGAAGATTCGCATGTTTTTACATGTTTGAACGATAAATTTGTCAAAATCCAAATGATATCATCGGTTATTTGCAAAAAAAGAGTCGACTATGTTCCGTCAATAGTCGACTTTATTTTATTTTTTCGGTCCCCATTTTACGGAATGTAACCGGACAAGTGTTTTGTCAATGCAATGGCTATAATCGCTGCAAGTTTTCATCCGGTGAAGGTAATCCATATTCAAAAAGATATATTATCAAAGTTTTATTTTCTCCGTACTTTTTATAATGCCCTTATATCCCTTACTTTTCCTCTCCATTCTTCCTTGAAAACCCCTATTGTAATCAAATAAGCAAACTTCAAAGCGGCTGAACTTGCGGAAGCGAGTATTTTGTTAAGTTATTAAGTAATTCGTCGAACAATTTTTTTTAACTGGAACAGTACTAGACAAATTTTACATTCCCAATTTTTTATAATAGAGCGCAACGATATCTCTAAGGGGGATGGAAAATATGTCAAATATACAAATGCTGAATCAAAAATCAACATGGCAAGATCGGATCAGCCGTTATTCTATTAAAAAGATGAGCGTCATTCTCCATTTATTCTTTTTGTTCTTGGCATTCTTTCTATCGAGAGCGGTTATGTTTGAAGCGGCTGTCCCTTTCCTGTTGCCGTTATGGGCGGTTGTAAGACAAAGATATGAAAATGAGAAGTGGGCTGTGTTTGTTGGCGGGCTGGCAGGTGCGGTGAGTTTAAGTTTGGGACAAGGGTTCATATTGTTAATTCAGCTATTCATTTATGAATTGTTGATGCGTTTCCGGTATTGGAAGCCACCGACGGCGATTGCCGTAGCCCTTGCCATCTTTTTTGGTCAATTTATGTGGCAGGGAATGGTGCATATGGGCATCCCTCCTTTTATGGTTCAATTGTACGTTTATTATGAAATGATCTTGGCATTCTTTATGACCATCTTTGTGAAGCTGTTTTTTGTTGAGCCATACCGTTTTTGGACTGCTTCATGGAGTTATGAGCGCATCGGAGCGGGATTGGTCATTTTGGCGGTTGTTTTGACCGGGATGCATGCATTCACGATCTCCTATTTTTCGCTTTTTACATTTGTATTGCATTTATCCATTTGCATTGCCGCCATTACTGGAGGAGTGACCGTTGCTTCAAGTGTATCCACCATTATTGGGGCATTGGTGGGGATTTCCGAGCTTTCATTTACAGGGATGATTGCCGTTTATGCGTTGACGGGTGTTTCGAGCGGGCTGTTTAAAGGGATTGGAAGGGCAGGCGTTGTGTTGGGAAGCCTTCTGCCGAGCATTTTTTTCTTTTTTTACGATTCAACGTTGCCGCTTGATAGCGTATATTTTGTGTCGGTATTCATTGCGGGTGTGGTCTTTTTACTATTGCCCCAGAAGATGTTGGACTTTTTGGAGAATATCATCCATCCTAAACGGGATGAAGTGTTGCTGAAACGGCAGGAATGGTTGACAGAACATACGACGGAAAAACTGGAAATGTTCCAGCGTTTTGTCCTGTTCATGAAAGAGTTGGTTTTCGACCACTTCACCTCAACGGAAAATGTGAGCGGAATCCGGAAAATTGAACCTTGCGCCACTTGCATGAGCTGTTTCCGATACGAACGGTGCTGGGGAGAAAAAAATATCGGAATGGATGAAAATATCCGCAGATGGTTCATGGCAAAATCGGGATTGAATGAAGCCGAGCAAATCCGTGCGGAAGAACAAATTAGAGCGAGATGTGTAAAATCGTCAAAATTGTTGGAAGAACTTGATTATCAGTTGTATAACGATAAAATGAATGGGCAATTCTATCATGGAAAAAAAATGATTGCCTTGCAGTTAAGGGATTTAAGCAATCATCTAAATAAATTGATGGAAGATATGAAAAACGAGACACTATCTTTTAAAACGGTCGAGGAAGAATTAAGCCAGGAGTTTAAAAGGGCAAATATTGATTGTTTCCAAATTGACGTTTTAAATAACACATTGGGCGAACGGGTGATTGTCTGCTCCTTTGTGAACACCCAAAATAAAGATGATTTGTATTTATTGTGTGAACGGATGATTCTTCCGGTGCTTTATGAAGTATTTTCCGAACCGTTCCAAGTGGATCGGATTTCAAATCATAAGACACCATTTGCTCACTTCCAAGTGAGATTTCGCTCTGCCGTTCGCTACAAAATTCAGTATGATATATATAGCAAAGCAAAAAATTCGAATATCGTTTCCGGAGATTCTCATGCCATCTTCCACATCCATCCGGGGCTGGTGGCTGTGATGTTATCGGATGGCATGGGGCAAAGCCGTGAAGCTAAACGGGAAAGCAGACGATTAGTAAGGTTGATGAGGGAATGTTTGAGCTATAATATGAATCCGGAGACAGCGATGCATACGCTTCATTACGTGTTGAGCTTGAACCGTGAAGTGGATATGTATGCAACGATCGATTTTGCACTGGTGGATTTGCAAAAGGGAGAATTATGGTCTTGGAAAGCGGGCAGCATGTCCACATATATTTTGAGGGGAGAGCGGCTGATCAAAGTGGAAGGTTCATCGGCACCGGTCGGCTTCATGCCTGTCTTTTCCATAGAGACGGAAAAGGTGAATTTGCTTGCGGATGATTATGTTGTAATGGTCTCTGACGGCCTGTTCTCCAGCAAATACGATTGGGATGAACAAGAACAGTATTTTGTAACATTATTAAAATCAAAAATCCGTTTGGGCATGCCAATAGAAGCGCTTCTTTACGATGTGATGGACAGTTATCGGAGCGAATACGAAGTGGAAGACGACTGTACGGTGATTATATTCAACGTTTCCCACGTGGCGCCAAAATGGGCTGTATTTAGTCCGGTCAGTTAATAAAAATCAATTGGGGTGAGAAGATGGCGACTTTTGAAAAGAAAGTGGAAAAATATATCGAGGAGCAGCAATTGGTCGAAGCGGGGGACCGTCTTCTCATCGCGTGTTCCGGCGGCATCGATTCCATGGGGTTGCTTCATTTTTTCATTCATTTCCAAAAACATTGGAAAGTGGAATTGTATGTGGCCCATGTGGACCATATGCTAAGAGGAGAAGTCTCCTACGAAGATCGGCAATTTGTGGAGCAGTTTTGCAAAGATTGGAATATTCCTGTTTTCAGCACGAGCATACCTATTCCGGAATTGTTGGCGAAAGAGGGAGGGAACTCCCAAGCCGTTTGCCGCAGAGAGCGCTACGCTTTTTTTGCGGAAATCATGAAACAACATCAAATCAATAAATTAGTAACTGCCCATCATGCGGATGACCAGTTGGAAACGATGCTGATGTCATTAACGAGGGCCGGAAGCGTCAACGGGTTCAAAGGGATTTCTTCAAAACGGCCATTTACGGTCGGCACGGTCATCCGTCCTTTTTTAAAAGTGACAAAAGAGGAAATCGGAAAATATTTGATGGAGAAAGGCGGGACTTTTCGGGAAGATGCGAGCAATTTGAAAGATGATTATACCCGTAATCGGTTCCGCCACCATATTATTCCATTAATGAAAAAGGAGAATCATCAGGTTGCCATTCATGCG
Organism: Ureibacillus suwonensis; assembly: GCF_042655065.1. Taxonomy (NCBI): domain Bacteria; kingdom Bacillati; phylum Bacillota; class Bacilli; order Caryophanales; family Caryophanaceae; genus Ureibacillus; species Ureibacillus suwonensis. Next base: position 13,303 of record NZ_JBHSNQ010000192.1, on the reverse strand, counting down.
GCTGAACTCGCCCAGAATCTGCAGCAAGATGACGAGTATTTGAATGAACTTGCCAAAAGCCGCTTCTCTTCTGTTGTTGAAAACATCGGGGAGCGCTTTGTATTACATATTGATCGGCTTCAAAAAGAGCCACTTGCTTTACAAAGAAGAATCATTTTAATACTATTAAACTATCTTTATCATCATTCAGACGCCAAAAATTTTGCTATTTCCCGCGAAATTCTGGAATTGTGTAAGTCACAGGAAGGGAACGCAACGATTCATTTGCCGGATCAATATGTTGCAAACCGAAGTTATGGAATCATTACATTCTTTCAACGAAAGACATCTGAAGGAGAACAATATCCTTGTTCAATAGAAATGGGAGAGTGGAATGTTTTCAACGGTTTTCGTGTATACATAGGAAAACTCCCGGAAGACGCCGGCATTCAACAAAATGAAGCGGTAGTTTATTATTGCAATTCCAACACTATTACCTTTCCCCTCAAAGTGCGGATCCGGAAAGAAGGGGATCGAATTCAGTTAAAAGGAATGTTTGAACCAAAACGTATATCCCGCCTCTTTATAGATGAAAAAATCCCTTTAATTGAAAGAGATACTTGGCCTATTCTTGTCGATTCAAATGATGAAATCCTAGCGGTATTGGGTGTTCGGGTAAACCATCGCTTTTCAAAAAAGAAAAGGGCTGATGATGATATGGTAATGATCGTAGAAAAAAAAGATCCTTATAATAAATAAGGTTTATTTTAAATATTTTTTAAAAATGGCTATAATTCTTCTTAAGAGCAATTAACACGAAATTTTCATCCGTGTTGGTGAGCTATTTTTATCACAGTTTTGAAATTGTTATTCATGCTAGGAGGAACACTATGATTCAAAATGATATCGAAAAAATATTAATTACGGAAGAACAAATCCAAGAACGGATCAAAGAGATAGGCGTCCAATTAACCGAAGAATATAAAGATAAATTTCCGTTGGCCATTGGTGTACTAAAAGGCGCGGTTCCTTTTATGACGGATTTGATGAAACGTTTCGGTTCATACATTGAAATAGATTTTATGGATGTTTCAAGCTATGGTAATGCAACGGTGTCTTCGGGAGAGGTAAAAATATTAAAAGATTTGAATACGAGCGTTGAAGGCCGGGATGTCATCATTATCGAGGATATCATCGATAGCGGATTAACATTGAGTTATTTAGTGGACTTATTTAAATACCGCAAAGCCAAATCCATCAAAATCGTGACATTGTTGGATAAACCATCCGGCCGGAAAGTGGATTTAAAAGCGGATATTGTAGGATTCGAAGTTCCGGATGGATTCGTTGTGGGGTATGGTTTGGATTATGCGGAAAAATACCGCAACCTGCCTTACATTGGTATATTGAAAAGCGAAGTATATTCGTTTTGATTTTTATTAATTTTATAAAAAAATTGACAAAAAACCAAAAATGCTACATTATCAGTGCTTTTCATTGTATGATGAAATAATGGTATGTTAAGATTTTACTTATAGTTTTTGTGTCAAGTTGTGAGGAGGCTGGGGATGAATCGAATATTTCGATACACCATACTTTATTTATTGATTTTTCTTGTGGTAATAGGAATTTTTGGCACCTTTAATGGGGGTGCGAATCCTTCAAAAGAGTTAACTTATGGTGAATTCATTAACGCTTTGGAGAATGGAAAAGTAAAATCTTTAAGCATTCAGCCGGATGCGGGTGTTTTTGTTGTAGAAGGTCAGTTGAAAGGTGACGAAGATCAAACGTTCACCGTAAACCTTCCTCAAAATAACCCAGCGCTGATGGAAAAAATAGACAAAGTTGTGGACGAAGCCGTTCAGAACAACCCGGATATTGTTTTTTTGCCAGCCCCTGAAACAAGTGGATGGGTGCAATTCTTTACCGGAATTATCCCATTCATCATCATTATCATTTTATTCTTCTTCCTCTTGAGCCAAACTCAAGGCGGAGGCAATAAAGTGATGAACTTCGGCAAAAGCAAAGCGAAACTGTATGATTCGGACAAGAAAAAAGTTCGCTTTGAAGATGTGGCGGGGGCAGATGAAGAAAAGGCCGAATTGGTCGAAGTAGTGGAGTTTTTGAAGGATCATCGCAAGTTTACGGAAATGGGGGCACGCATTCCAAAAGGGATTTTGTTGGTGGGGCCTCCAGGTACAGGTAAAACATTGCTTGCCCGGGCTGTTGCCGGAGAAGCGGGCGTTCCGTTCTTCTCCATTTCCGGTTCCGACTTTGTGGAAATGTTTGTTGGGGTCGGTGCATCCCGCGTTCGCGACTTGTTTGAAAATGCGAAGAAAAATGCGCCATGTATCATCTTCATTGACGAGATCGATGCGGTAGGACGCCAACGCGGAGCAGGTCTTGGCGGCGGCCACGACGAGCGTGAACAAACATTGAACCAATTGCTTGTGGAAATGGACGGTTTCAGCGCGAATGAAGGTATTATCATTATCGCGGCAACTAACCGGCCAGATATTTTAGATAAAGCCTTATTGCGTCCTGGCCGTTTTGACCGTCAAATTACGGTAGGTTATCCGGACGTAAAAGGCCGGGAAGCGATTTTGAAAGTCCATGCACGCAACAAACCGTTGGCGGAAGAAGTGGATTTAAAAGCGGTTGCCCAAAGAACGCCTGGATTTTCCGGTGCGGATTTGGAAAACTTATTGAATGAAGCAGCCTTAGTCGCAACACGTAAAGGAAAACGAAAAATTTATATGGATGATATCGATGAAGCAAGTGACCGTGTAATTGCCGGTCCAGCCAAAACAAGCCGTGCCTATACGCCGAAAGAGAAAAAACTTGTTGCCTATCATGAAGCGGGTCACGTTGTGATCGGTTTAACGCTCGATTCTGCTGAAAAAGTCCATAAAGTAACCATTGTTCCGCGTGGCCAAGCGGGTGGTTACGCAATCATGCTTCCGAAAGAAGAGCGTTTCTTCCAAACAAAAGAAGAATTGTTGGACCGCATTACGGGATTGCTTGGTGGTCGTGCAGCAGAGGATATTGTATTGGGAGAAGTATCCACAGGAGCCCATAACGACTTCCAAAAGGTGACGGATATTGCCCGCCGGATGGTGACGGAATTTGGGATGAGCGAAAAATTGGGTCAATTACAATTCGGCTCTTCCCAAGGCGGAAATGTATTCTTGGGCCGTGACTTCAATACGGATCAAAACTATTCTGAGGCCATTGCCTACGAAATAGATAAAGAAATGCAAAAAATTGTAAACGAGCAATATGAACGGGCGAAACAAATTCTGACGGAAAAACGCGACCTATTGGATAAAATTGCTCAAGCGTTGATGGAACACGAAACATTGAATGCGGAACAAATCGAATATTTGAGAGATCATGGCACTTTGCCAGAGAAATCCGATGAGGAAGAAACGATTAAGATTACAACGGTTGAGCCGAAGAAAGAGAATGCGGCTTCCGGTTCCGCACAAGCAAGCATCGAAAAATCCGGATCTGCCCAAATTCATCAAGAGGTGGCCGGCGAAGAAAAAGCTCCTACAACGGATGATTTGCCAAAAGAAAATTCTCCGGATCCGAATGGATTCCATGAAGGGAAAAAAGAATAACCGTTGCTTTCAGTAGTATCAGAAAATTTTCTGATGCTACTTTTTTTGTTTCGAAGTTTAATCCTTTTGAGGAAAACAAATGCAATATGGTATGATTTCATCAAACGAAAAATGGAAGTGGTTTTCATGATCTTAGCCATCGATGTGGGAAATTCAAAAATATCTTTGGGCGTTTATAAAAATGATCAACTGATTCATCATTGGAAAATGGAAACGGAGAAAAATAAGACGGCCGATGAATATGCGATGCATTTATATGCTTTCTTTAACTATGAAGGGCTTTCCTTCAATGATATTCGCGGAATCATTATTTCCTCCGTTGTTCCACCCATCATGCACATTTTGGAAGAAATGTGCCAAAAATATTTTCACGTTAAACCGCTTGTCGTTGGACCAGGAGTTAAAACAGGATTAAATATCAAATGCGACAATCCGCGGGAAGTGGGTACAGATCGCATTGTCAACGCAGTGGCAGCCGTTCATGAATATGGAACGAAGCCGCTTATTGTGGTGGATTTTGGAACAGCCATCACCTTTAGTTATATTAATGAAAAAGGGCATTATATGGGTGGTGCCATAGCGCCCGGAGTCACAATCTCTTTGGATGCGTTATTTACAAAGGCATCGAAATTGCCCCGTGTGGAACTTGCAAAACCTGTGGATGTGATCGAGAAAAATACGATCGCTTCCATCCAATCAGGCATTTTCTATGGTTTCCTTGGGCTTGTTGAAGGAATCGTCAATCGAATGAAAGAACATAGCGACAACGACCCGCTCGTCATTGCCACCGGAGGACTTGCGGAATTCTTTTCATACGAAACGCCGGTGATTGATATAGTGGACAAATTTCTAACATTAAAAGGTTTATATATCATCTACAAAAGAAATCAATAATAGAAGAGAGGACAATTTGCATGCAAGATTATTTAGTAAAAGCGTTAGGATTTGATGGGAAGATTCGCGCCTATGCGGCTGTTTCAACCAATACCGTTGGGGAGGCGCAAAGAAGACATGATACTTGGCCAACCGCAACGGCCGCTTTGGGACGGGCATTGACGGCAGGCGCCATGATGGGATCCATGATGAATGAGGATGATAAAATCACCATTAAAATTGAAGGCGGCGGTCCAATAGGAATCATTTTAATTGACGCCAATGGAAAAGGGGAAGTAAGGGGATATGTAACGAATCCTCATGTGCATTTTCCATTGAACGAAGCGGGCAAATTGGATGTGCGCCGTGCAGTTGGAACACAAGGCAATATTACCATTGTGAAGGATTTGGGGTTAAGAGAGATGTTTTCCGGGCAAACTCCGATTGTTTCCGGGGAAATTGCGGAGGACTTCACTTACTATTATGCGGCATCGGAGCAAATTCCTTCGTCAGTAGGGTTAGGTGTACTTGTGAATACCGACAATTCCGTACTGGCTTCCGGGGGATTCATTATTCAAGTGTTGCCAGGATGCGATGAAGAAACGATTGAGACGATTGAAAATCACTTAAAAACCGTCGAACCGATTTCCAAAATGATCGAGAAGGGTTATACACCGGAACAAATTTTGGAAGCAGTTCTAGGTGAAGGAAATGTAAAAATTCTGGAAACAATGCCAATTTGTTTTAAATGTGAGTGTTCAAAGGAACGTTTTGGAGCGGCGATCATGTCATTAGGTGTGCAGGAAATACAAGAAATGATTGATGAAGATGGCGGAGCGGAAGCGCAATGCCACTTCTGTTTAGAAAAATATCAATATAGCCAAGAGGATTTGGAAGGTTTTATCCGTGAAATACAGTCAAAGAATGAATCAAAATAATATGCAAAAAGTGCCGCTGTCAAAACGTCGTTTAAAAACAAAACCGGTGTTGACTTTACTTGCTATTTTGTTTGCAGGAAATATCTTTTGGTTTGTCCTTTGGTTATTTGCGCTTGGAGATGATGGCGACAATGGCGACAATGAAACCGTTGTCGCCAGCGTCGATGGCGAAAAAATTACACGGCAGCAATGGATGGCTGAAATGGAACGCTATTACGGAAAAGAAACCTTGCAGCGCATGGTGAACGACAAAGTCATGAAGAAGGCTGCGAAAGAATATAACATTGACGTAACTGATGAGGAAATCGATCTGGAATTGTCTTTAATGATTTCATCAAGCGAGATGGATTCGTCAATGCGGCAATTGGGGGAAGATGAACTGAAAAAACAAATTAGATCCCAATTGATCTTGGAAAAAGTATTAACGAAAGATGTCATTATCGATGAAGAAGAAATGGAGAATTATTATAAAGAAAATGCATCGTTATATAATATCCCAGCGACGTACCGCGCAAAATTGATTGTGGTGAATACAAAGGATGATGCAGAAAAAGTATTGAAGGAACTTGATGAAGGCTCAAACTTTTCCGTATTGGCCAGAGAGCGCTCTGTTGAACAAGTGTCAGCAAGTCTGGGCGGGGATATCGGTTATATCACAAAAAACTCAAATGTGGATCCTGCCATTGTGAAAGCGCTTCAACAACTTGAGAAAAGCGAAATCAGCGAACCAGTCTTATTAAGAGATGGGCGGTATGGAATTGTTCAAGTAGATGAAAAGATCGAAGGGAAATCCTTCAAATACAAAGAGGTAAAAGAGCATATTAAAAGAGTTTTGGCGATGGAACAATTGCCATCAACCATTTCCACAGAAATGTTTTGGAAAGAGTTTAATGTAACTTGGTTCTATGGGGAAGAATGAATAATAAAACTTTAATAAATTTTTACAAAATTTCACTGGCATTTTCATTGACAAAAAACAATAATTGTTGTTAATATTAAAACATGAAAACCTATAAACATAGTCGGTATTTGAAAGGGGAACCCGTGATGAGCAAATTATATAATTCTATTACTGAATTAGTAGGTCGTACACCAATCGTAAAATTAAATCATCAAACAACTGAAGATGAAGGAACAGTTTGGGTGAAATTGGAATATTTCAACCCAGGAAGTTCAGTTAAAGACCGTATTGCTTTAGCGATGATTGAAGCGGCTGAAAAAGACGGCCGATTAAAACCAGGCGGCACAATTATCGAACCAACTTCAGGAAACACTGGTATCGGGCTTGCAATGATCGCTGCCGCAAAAGGTTACCGCGCAATTTTAGTAATGCCTGAAACAATGAGTATCGAACGCCGTAAATTGCTTCGCGCTTATGGTGCTGAATTGGTATTAACACCTGGTCCTGAAGGTATGAAAGGTGCCATTGCAAAAGCAACAGCTCTTGCAGAAGAAAATGGTTATTTCATGCCACAACAATTTGAAAACCCTGCAAACGCAGAAATCCACCGTTTAACTACAGGTCCTGAAATTGTGGAAGCATTTGAAAATTCAGGAGTACAATTGGATGCCTTTGTTGCTGGGGTTGGTACTGGCGGTACAATCACAGGTGCCGGGGAAGTGTTAAAAGAAAAATTCCCTAACATTGAAATTATTGCGGTTGAACCTAAAGATTCACCAGTATTATCCGGCGGTAAACCAGGTTCACACAAAATCCAAGGTATTGGTGCAGGCTTCGTACCGGAAGTATTAAATACTGAAGTTTACAATTCTGTATTCCCGGTAGAAAATGAACAAGCCTTCGAAACAGCTCGTAAAGTAGGCCGTGAAGAAGGTATTTTATGCGGTATTTCTTCAGGTGCTGCCATCTACGCAGCAATCCAAACGGCAAAACGCTTAGGCAAAGGTTCCAACGTTCTAGCAATTGTTCCATCTAACGGTGAACGTTACTTATCAACAGCTTTATACAACTTTGAAGACTAATATGAAGAAAAATCGGCATTGTCCTTTTTGGATGATGTCGATTTTTTTTGCAAAATTTTAATTGGATATTGCACGGGAAATTTTGGGTGTTTCATCCAAGGGCGAAGAGAAAAAGTATTAAGTCCTTCTTCTACGGGAATGGTATACTTGTTTCGAATGAATTTAGGACGAAGAATGATTTGGGGTGCGTTTTTCATGTTATCGAAATATCCTAAACCGTTAATGATTAATAATATAGAGCTCGATTATACAAAAGAGACTTTCGTGATGGGGATTTTAAATGTGACGCCGGATTCATTTTCTGACGGAGGGAAGTACAATTCCCTTGATGCAGCTATAGAGCATGCCAAACAAATGGTGCAAGATGGCGCGAAAATCATTGATGTCGGCGGTGAGTCGACCCGTCCTGGATATACCCGCATTTCGGATGAGGAAGAGATTGCCCGTGTCGTTCCGGTCATAAAAGCATTGAGAGAAGAAGTACCGGCCATCATATCCATTGATACTTATAAATCGGCTGTTGCCCGGGCTGCCATTGAAGCGGGTGCGCATATCATTAATGACATATGGGGCGCAAAGGCGGATCCGGAAATGGCCAAAGTCGCTTCCCAGTATAACGTTCCCATCATTTTGATGCACAATCGGGAGGATGCGAATTACACCAATTACTTTGAGGATTTTTTAAATGACTTAAAGGAAAGTATTGAGATCGTCAAAGCTGCCGGCGTGCCGGATGAGCATATCATTCTGGATCCGGGTATCGGCTTTGTGAAGAACTTGCAGCAAAGCATTGAAACGATGCAGCGATTGGACGAGCTCGTCGAATGGGGATATCCGGTGTTGTTAGCCACATCAAGAAAACGGCTGATCGGTACGATTTTGGGACTGCCGTTGCATGAACGGGTTGAGGGTACAGCCGCCACATGTGCATATGGTGTCATGAAAGGTTGCCATATCGTTCGGGTCCACGATGTGAAGGAAGTGGCAAGAACGGTGAAAATGATGGATGCTTTGATGGGAAAATTTGAAGTGAAGGGTGAACTCCCTGAAAGACATTAATTCTTTTAGGAGGAGTGTTATGGATTATATTCATTTGAGAGATATGCAATTTTATGGATATCACGGTGTGTTGCCCGAAGAAACGGTGTTGGGTCAACGGTTCCGGGTGACGGTATCCCTTGCGGTAAATACAAGAAAAGCAGGAGAAACCGACGATTTGCAATATACAGTGAATTATGTGGAAGTGTATGAATTATGCAAATCCATTATGGAAGGAAAACCTTATCAATTGATTGAAGCTGCAGCGGAGGCGATTGCTTCAACCATTTTGGAAAAATACGAAGGACAAGTGTTTGGATGCAAAGTGGAACTCGTTAAACCGGATCCGCCAATTCCAGGACATTATAAGGAAGTGGCGGTCGAAATTGTAAGGGGTCATTACAGTGAATGATGTTTATTTATCTTTAGGAACCAACATGGGAGACCGGGAAGAAAATTTAAAAGCGGCAATTGAATTGCTTCGACGGAAAGCGGGGATTTTTGTCCAAAAGATATCTCCCGTATATGAAACGGCGCCAGTAGGATATGTTGATCAACCCTCCTTTTTAAATATTGCGATTTATGCCCGTACAACTTTAACTCCATTTGAATTGTTGGAAGCGTGCCAGTCCATTGAAAATGAATTGGGGCGCGTAAGGACAATCCGATGGGGACCAAGGACCATTGACCTTGACATTTTATTGTATAATAACGACAATATTGAAACGGAGAATTTAATCATTCCCCATCCGCGGATGTTTGAAAGAGCCTTTGTGCTCGTTCCGCTGAAAGATGTGGCAAGGAAGCCATTCACTGAAAAACTGGTTCAAGCGGAAGCCGCATTAAAGGACATGGATCTTGAAAAAGAAGGCATCCGGAAGTGGAAGGATTCGATCTCTTTGTAACGATGATTGACAACGTGTAATAGCAGGCGTTTATATACAATTGTTCGAACGGAAAGGGGGGGCGGCGCGTTGAATGAGAAAAAGCCTTTTCAAATTGGGAATATTGTGATGGCAAACCGCGTGGTGCTGGCTCCAATGGCGGGAGTAAGCAACGTGGCTTTTAGACTCACGGTGAAGGAATTTGGGGCGGGTCTCGTTTACGCTGAAATGATCAGCGATAAAGGATTGGTTACCCGCAACAAGAAAACGTTGGAAATGCTTTATATAGATGAAAGGGAAAAACCGATTGCCCTGCAGATTTTCGGAGGAGAAAAGGAGACCCTTGTGGAAGCGGCCAAATTTGTCGATCAATATACAAATGCGGATATCATTGACATTAATATGGGCTGCCCTGTAAACAAGGTCATTAAATGTGAAGCGGGTGCAAAATGGTTGTTGAATCCGGAAAAAGTGTATGAAATGGTGGCGGCGGTTGTGGATGCGGTGAACAAGCCGGTGACGGTAAAAATGCGCATCGGTTGGGATGATGAACATATCTTTGCTGTTGAAAATGCGCAAGCCATTGAAAGAGCTGGCGGCAGCGCCGTAGCCGTACACGGACGGACAAGGGTTCAAATGTACGAAGGGAAAGCCGATTGGAATGTGATTCGCCAAGTAAAGGAACATGTCAACATCCCAGTCATAGGCAATGGTGACGTGGAAACGCCGCAAGATGCCAAACGCATGTTGGATGAAACCGGCGTTGATGCCGTGATGATCGGTCGGGCTGCGCTAGGAAATCCATGGATGATTTATCGAACAGTGCAATACCTGGAAACCGGCGAGTTGAAACCGGAGCCGTCCGTTCGGGAAAAAATCGATGTTTGTTTATTGCATTTTGAACGCCTCATCCAATTAAAAGGGGAATATGTGGCCGTACGGGAAATGCGTAAACATGCAGCTTGGTATTTAAAAGGAATCCGCGGCAACGGCAATGTTCGAAATGCGATTAATCAAGTGGAAACAGCGGATGAAATGCGTGCCATTTTACTCGGTGTAGTGGAACAATGGGAAGAACAGCCGCAACCGGAGTTTCTGGTTGTATAGAAATTATTCTCAATCTAAATAAAGTATGTGATAAAGCCGTCTCAAAACCTGAGACGGCTTGTACTGAATGTACATCTTTACGCCTTTGATTGTTCTTTTGTCGGTCCCATGACGCCAGGGACAGGCAAACCGGCTTGTCTCAATAATACTTGCATTTGCGCGCGGTGATGGGTTTGATGATCGACCAATGAGCGGAGTATTTCACCAATAGGCGTCGGTTTTCCGAGCATGTCCACTTCTTTTTCCAATGATTCATCCTTTAAGTTTTTTACATTCTTAACAACTTCATCGCTTACTTTTTTATATTCATTGATGATTTCTTTTATTGTCTGCGGCGGTGTGGACGGATTAAGCTGTACATTCAACGGCTGACCGATTAAACCGAAGAAGAAAGAAGGGGCATTCGTCAAATGCCAACTTAGGAACTCAAGGGAATTGTGGCCTTCCGCAATGGAAACATGTTTTTTATCTTCCGTGATGGATTCCATAATGGCAATGGTTCCGGCACAATTGACTTTCCAATCTTTGATGAAGTCATCAATTTTGCGATACATTGAAAACACCTCCTGAAAAGTATATTATTACTTCTGAATATAAGAACATTATATCCGAAAGTATTTATCTTTTTAATCGTCGGGAAAACGTAAAAAATCTTTCAAAATAGATGAAGAGAAGATAGAAATTGTGTACAATAGAAACATTATGGACTATGAAAAGAACGTTTTAAAATTTATGAGGAGTGAAAGACGTGTCAAATATTGAAGAATTAAATGATCAGCTTTTGGTGAGACGCCAAAAGTTAAATGATATTCGTGCAAAGGGTATCGATCCATTTGGTCAACGTTTCGAACGCACACACTTGTCTTCTGGGGTTCGCGAAGAATTTGATGCATTTACAAAAGAAGAGTTGGAAGAAAAAGAGAATGAAGTAATTGTTGCTGGGCGTATCATGACAAAGCGCGGAAAAGGGAAAGCCGGATTTGCCCACATCCAAGATGTAGCTGGTCAAATTCAAATTTATGTACGTCAAGATCGGGTAGGGGAAGAAGCCTACGATTTATTTAAACATGCGGATTTGGGAGATATCGTTGGTGTTCGCGGAGTCGTTTTCAAAACAAATACCGGGGAACTTTCCGTAAAAGCGAATGAATTCACTTTCCTATCAAAATCATTGCGGCCAATGCCTGAGAAATTCCACGGGTTGCAGGACGTTGAACAACGCTATCGCCAACGTTATTTAGACTTGATGACAAATCCTCAAAGCAAAGAAACGTTTATTACTCGTTCCAAAATTATTCGTTCAATCCGCAACTTTTTAGATGGACAAGGTTATTTGGAAGTGGAAACACCAATTTTACACACAGTTGCCGGGGGCGCAGCAGCACGCCCATTCATTACCCATCATAATGCCTTGGATATGGATTTATACTTGCGCATTGCACTGGAATTGCATTTAAAACGTTTAATTGTAGGCGGACTCGAAAAAGTTTACGAAATTGGACGAGTATTCCGTAATGAAGGTATTTCAACACGTCACAATCCGGAATTTACGTTATTGGAACTATACGGTGCTTATTTGGATTTCCGCGATATTATGGAGCTTACGGAAAACTTGATTTCCCATGTAGCCCAAGAAGTGCTCGGCACAACAAAAATCCAATACGGGGAAGATGAAATCGACCTTTCACCAGGATGGAAACGGGTGCATATGGTGGATGCCATTAAAGAAGTAACGGGTGTGGACTTCTGGCAACCAATGACACTTGAAGAAGCAAGAAGCCTTGCAAAAGAGCATGGTGTGGAAATTCAAGATATGCATGATGTAGGCCATATCATTAACGAATTCTTCGAGCAAAAAGTGGAGGAAACATTAATCCAGCCGACATTTGTGTACGGTCATCCTGTTGAAATTTCTCCATTAGCGAAGAAAAATGCAGAAGATGAACGTTTCACGGATCGCTTTGAATTGTTCATCGTTCGCCGCGAACATGCCAATGCCTTTACAGAATTAAACGATCCAATCGACCAACGGGAACGTTTCGAAGCGCAATTAGCTGAAAAAGCTGCCGGAAACGATGAAGCACATGAAATGGATGAAGACTTCCTTGAAGCATTGGAATACGGTATGCCTCCAACTGGCGGTTTAGGGATCGGTATCGACCGTTTAGTGATGTTATTGACAAACTCTCAATCTATCCGTGACGTATTACTATTCCCAACAATGCGTCCAAGAGACTGATTGTTTTTAATAGAAAATAATGAGTTATTATGGCTGTCTGGAAACTTCCTAATTTTCCAGACAGCGATTTCTTTTTGCGAACGGGCAGGTCTTGCGGATTTCAATTCAAGACCAGCCTTGTTTTCTTTTGACGGATAATAATATTTAAACGATCGCGAATAAATTTTTATAAAGATTTGAATGTTAAGTGAAGGTTTTTTCATAGAGTTGTAATTGAATCGGTTACCTATTAACATAATAGTCAGAGAGCTTTGTTTTTGGTGGATAGCCAAAAATCAATGTTTGATCGATGAAAAATACAAATAAAAAATAGCGAAAAGTGTTGACATCTGATTTTTCGGATGTTATTATATAAAAGCTGTCGCCGATGAAAGTTATTTTAATAAAATGCTTGGCGATTCATAAGAGAACGACTTAAAAAGTTGTTGACATACGAAAGTTTAAATGTTATATTATAAAAGTTGTCTCTATTATAAATGAACCTTGAAAACTGAACACCGAAACGTTAATGTTATAAATTTTCCAATTCGTTGACCCTCGTTGGCGGATTGGATACGGACAAAAGTTTGAGCTAATCAACTTTTCTTTTATGGAGAGTTTGATCCTGGCTCAGGACGAACGCTGGCGGCGTGCCTAATA
>NZ_JBHSNQ010000191.1:0-49603 GCF_042655065.1 Ureibacillus suwonensis | reverse complement strand
TGTGCTAACTTAATTTTAACAGAAGAGGTCCTTATTTTTTATTGAAAAAATGAAAAACAGCCCATGAAATTTCATTCCAAAATTTCATGAGCTGTTTTCATTTTAGAGGGGGTTTTGTCCCAGCCTCCCATGTTCAATCGATGCGGCAAATAGTGAGCGGGCATTCTTCGCAACAGATTTCTTTCTTCAAATAGTCCAAATCGTGGATTTTGATGATGCCTTTATCAAATGAAACAATGCCTTGTTTTTTCAAATCGTTCAACATCCGATTGACCATCTCGCGGCTTGTGGAGCAAAGGTTGGCAAGATCGGTATTCGTTAAATTGATGTCAATATAGATATCATCATTATCGTCTGATTTGCCGAAAGTATTCGCAAGGCGGATGAGCGTCGAGTAGAGCGCGCCCTTTTTGCCATTCAGCACTAAATCCCGCAAAATGCTTTGGGTTTTCAAATGCTCCGTTTGAAGCCACCGGATATATTCGATCATCAATGTTGGCTGCTCGGTCAACAACATTTCCAAATTATCTTTTTTTATCGATAAAAGCTCGGTATTCATCAGAGCTTTTGCTGACATTGTATGGATGGCGGGCGGTCCAAAGATGGTGCATTCACCGATCATGGAGTTGGGGCCGCAAATTCTGAGTGTCAATTCCTTCCCATTTTCCGTTTCTTTGCTTATTTGGACGGATCCTTTCAAAATCAAATAAAGATCATCCGCATTTTCGCCTTCCTGAAAAATGGAATTCCCTTTCTCGATTTTCAACAACAACCCGTGTTCTTCAAATAACGTATGAAAATCCATCGGAACCTTTTCCATTAAAACCATTCATTTATCACATCCTTATAACTGATGTACACTTCCCACGAGGTTCCATTAAACGAACAAAAAACCTATAAATATAATACCACATTTCTCCCGTGTAAATATTGAATATTTTTGGAGAGATTTTTTGCTTTTTCCGGTTAATAAAATTATAATCAAGTTAGTCAAAAAAGGTCAAACCGTTTTGAAGAGGTGGGTTGTATGCAATTACAACAGGAAGATAATCGCAACGCTTTAGAAAAATATGGACGTAATTTAAATGAAGAAGTGAAAAAAGGAAAAATTGACCCTGTGATCGGTCGTGACGAAGAAATCCGGAATGTGATCCGTATTTTATCCAGAAAGACGAAAAACAATCCGGTGCTGATTGGGGAACCGGGCGTCGGCAAAACGGCGATTGTTGAAGGGTTGGCGCAACGGATTGTCCGGAAAGACGTGCCGGAAGGATTGAAAGACTGCATCATTTGGGAATTGGACATGAGCTCATTAATTGCGGGTGCCAGCTTCCGCGGACAATTTGAAGAGCGGTTAAAAAGCGTATTAAAAGAAATCCGGGAATCGGAAGGGCGCATCATTTTATTCATCGATGAAATTCATACGATTGTCGGTGCCGGAAGAGCGGAAGGTTCGATGGATGCCGGGAATATTTTAAAACCGATGCTTGCCCGCGGTGAACTCCATTGCATCGGCGCAACCACATTGGATGAGTACAGAAAGTATATTGAAAAAGATCCCGCTTTAGAACGTAGATTCCAACAAGTGATGGTGAGGGAACCGTCCGTTGAAGATACGATTTCGATTTTGCGCGGCTTGAAAGAGCGTTTTGAATTGCATCATGGGGTCAGAATCCATGACCGGGCCATTATCGCGGCCGCCCAGCTGTCCAACCGCTATATTACGGACCGCTTTTTGCCGGACAAAGCCATCGATTTGATTGATGAAGCATGTGCGATGATCCGTACGGAAATCGATTCCATGCCGCAAGAATTGGATGATGTCACACGCAGAGTTATGCAATTGGAAATCGAGGAACAGGCGTTGATGAAAGAAACGGATGAAGCAAGCAAAAAACGGTTGGAAGCTCTGAGGGAAGAATTGAAAGAATTGAAAGAAGAACAGGCGGAACTCCAAAAGAAATGGCAGTTTGAAAAAGAAGGATTGGAACAGCTTCAAAAGAAACGGGAAATATTGGATGAATACCGCCGCCAGTTGGAAGATGCGGAAAGCAAGTACGATTTGAATAAAGCGGCGGAACTTCGCCATGGAAAAATCCCGGCTGTGGAAAAGGAAATCAAACAATTGGAAGAAGCGTTGGCGAATGCTTCGGAAAACCGCATTTTACGGGAAGAAGTGACGGCGGATGAAATTGCGGCCATCGTTTCCCGTTGGACCGGAATTCCGGTGACGAAATTGATGGAAGGCGAACGGGAAAAACTGTTGCGCTTGAAAGCTACCCTTCATGAAAGAGTCGTCGGACAGGATGAGGCGGTCAAACTCGTGACAGAAGCGGTATGGCGCGCCCGTTCCGGCATCAAAGATCCAAACAGACCAATCGGTTCCTTCATTTTCCTGGGTCCGACAGGCGTAGGGAAAACGGAACTCGCCAAAGCGTTGGCAGCCCAATTATTTGATTCGGAAGATCATTTTATCCGGATCGATATGAGTGAATATATGGAAAAACACAGTGTATCAAGACTTGTCGGCGCCCCTCCTGGATATGTCGGCTATGAAGAAGGCGGCCAATTGACGGAAGCGGTTCGCCGCAATCCTTATGCCGTCGTCTTATTGGATGAAATCGAAAAAGCCCATCCGGATGTGGCCAACATTTTGCTTCAAATTCTGGATGATGGACGCATCACCGACAGCCAGGGACGTCTTGTGAATTTCACCAATACAGTCATCATTATGACATCCAATATCGGTTCCCACTATTTATTGGAAGCCGGTTCCCATTTCAATGAAGACGTGGAAAAAGTCGTGATGGGAGAACTTCGCAAACATTTCAAACCGGAATTGTTGAACCGCATCGATGACATCATTTTATTCCATGCCTTGACGGACGAACATTTCAATGCCATCGCCCGAAAATACATCAAACAATTGCAGGAGCGGGTTGCGGAAAATGAAATCACACTCGTTGTGGATGATGAAGTGGTGGATTGGGTTGTTGAAAATGGCGTCGATCCGCAATTCGGTGCAAGACCTTTGAAACGGTTTGTGCAACGTCATGTGGAAACGGCAGTGGCCAAAGAGTTGTTAAAAGGGGAAATCCTTCCGGGAGAAACGATGAGAGTGTCATTAAAAGATGGACATCTGGTCGTTGGAAAAGCTGCGGCTTGAGCCGATTGTTCGGCCCGGCCGCCTTTTTTTATCCGGAAGCATTGGCTGGCCGGAATGCCTAGTACCTTTCGGAGAATGGCGGCAATCATTCCGATAATGTCTGAAGAACACAAAAAAACCGGATGGGCTCCCTTGCCCCATCCGGTTTTTTGCTATGCATCAATATTAATGTTCATCAGATTTAAGTTCTTTTGGAGACTCGCCTGGAATGATTGCAGCTATAATCCAAACAAGGATGATAAAGATCACTGCAATAACAGCAGTTGTGACAATATCAAATGTTGTTACGCCCAAAATGGAACCAACCACGTAACTCAACATTGAAATCAACATGATTCCCCAAACGAATGACATAATATATTGCATTTCGTTTCACCTCTATTGCACTTTAATTACTATTATATACCTTGTTCATCTTTATAATCATACCATAGTATGTCAATAATAAACAATAAACTTTTTACCTAGTCAAATTTTATATTGTGGAAAATAAAATTATGGTCTATAATTAAGACCAACTACTAATCGTAAGTATAAAAATGGGGGTTAAGTGACCATGAATGCTGGAATTCTCGGATTAGGTAAATATGTTCCTGAAAAAGTTGTGACGAATTTGGATTTGGAAAAAATTTTAGATACAAACGATGAGTGGATCCGCACGCGAACAGGAATCCAGGAAAGAAGAATTGCCCGTGAGGATGAACATTCTTCCGACATGGCCTATGAAGCAGCCAAGCAAGCCCTTGAAAACTCCGGAATTTCACCGGAGCAAATCGGATTGATTTTGGTTGCCACGATTACGCCGGATCGTGCCTTCCCAAGCGTGGCATGCCAACTCCAGGATCGATTGGGGGCCATCAATGCGGCTGCCATGGATGTTTCAGCCGCTTGTTCCGGATTTATTTATGCCCTTGCAACAGCGAAATTGTATGTTGAAAGCAACACTTATGACTATGTATTAATCGTTGGTGTAGAAAAATTATCGAAAATTACGGATTGGAAAGATCGCAATACGGCGGTTCTGTTTGGTGATGGCGCAAGCGCTGCGGTTGTCGGCAAAGTGTCGGAAGGACGCGGCATTTTGGCCTTTGAATTAGGGGCGGATGGCACTGGCGGAAAATATTTGCATATGAACGATGAAGATTTTATTTATATGAACGGCCGCGAAGTGTTCAAGTTTGCGGTGCGCCAAATGGGGGCGACGGCATTGTCCGTCCTTGAAAAGGCGGGCCTTTCAAAAGAAGATGTGGATTTCCTTGTGCCGCACCAGGCAAATATCCGCATCATGGAAGCGGCGAGGGAAAGACTGGAACTTTCGGAAGATAAATTGTCCAAACGCATCCATAAGTACGGAAACACATCCTCCTCTTCCATCGGCATCGCTTTGAAAGATGAACTGGATGAAGGAAAAATCAAAGATGACGATATCGTAGTTCTTGTTGGATTCGGTGGCGGGCTCACTTGGGGCGGCGCTGTCATCCGATGGGGAAAATAATAGATTTTCATACCGGTTGTAGTAATTTATAATGGTGATAGTGATTCGTAAGGGGGTACTAGAGATATATGAAAAGGAGAGTAGTCGTTACCGGGATCGGCGCGGTTACGCCGCTTGGTAACACAGTTGATGAAACATGGGCAGCCATCAAAGAAGGGAAATCCGGCATTGGGCCGTTGACAAGGGTGGATGCTGAATTATTCCCTGCGAAAGTTGCTGCGGAAGTAAAAGATTTTGATATTGAACAATTTATTGAACGAAAAGAAGCAAGAAGAATGGACCGGTTCACTCATTTTGCCCTCGCATCGGCTTTGATGGCGGTGAAAGATGCGGATTTGAAAATTACCGATGAAATTGCCGATCGCGTCGGCGTTTGGATCGGCTCCGGAATCGGCGGAATGGAAACCTATGAACAGCAATTTGAAACATTCATGAACCGGGGTCCCCGTCGTGTAAGCCCGTTCTTCGTCCCAATGATGATTCCGGATATGGCGAGCGGACAAGTTTCCATTTATTTGGGAGCCAAAGGTCCAAATGCATGTACAGTGACTGCATGCGCATCAGGAACAAACTCGATCGGCGATGCGTTTAAAGTGATTCAGCGCGGTGATGCGGATGTGATGATTACCGGTGGGACAGAAGCACCGATCGTTAAAATGTCGCTTGCCGGTTTCTGTTCAGCCACGGCTCTTTCATTGAACCCGGATCCAAATACGGCATCCCGTCCATTTGATAAAGAACGCGACGGATTTGTCATGGGTGAAGGGGCAGGTATTCTGGTATTGGAAGAGTACGAATTTGCGAAAGCCCGCGGAGCAAAAATTTATGCGGAAATCATTGGCTACGGCGCAACAGGTGACGCGTACCATATTACAGCTCCGGCGCCAAATGGGGAAGGTGCCGCCCGCGCGATTAAACGTGCGATTCATGATGCGGGAATCGATCCGACAGAAATCGGCTATATCAACGCTCATGGTACAAGTACGCCATACAATGATTTATATGAAACGATGGCGGTGAAAACGGTATTTGGCGATTATGCCTACAAGCTCGCCATGAGTTCCACAAAGTCAATGACAGGGCACTTGCTTGGCGCTGCTGGCGGTGTGGAAGCGATCTTTACGGTATTGGCATTGAAAGAGGGCATTTTGCCTCCGACAATCAACTTGCAAAATCCGGATCCTGAATGTGATCTTGACTATGTGCCAAATGAGGCCCGCAAAGCGGATATTCAATATGCGATGAGCAACTCGCTGGGATTCGGCGGACATAATGCGAGCCTTGTGTTTAAAAAAATCGAAGAATAAATAGGTAAATAAAAATGCGTTTAGCCTGGTGCTAAACGCATTTTTATTTTCATTGATGAATAAAAAGGGTATGAAAGGATGGTGGCATGATTTTTCGGTTTATGCTGTTTCTGTTCAGCTACGGCATATGCGTCATCTCGGTGAGCAATCTTCTTTTATATTTGAATTTCCGGACGCTCGGATATTCATGGCGCGCCGTTTTTTCCTTCATATTAGGCGTTCCGGAGCTGTATTTGATGATCATTTCGCTGGCCGTGCTGTTTATCTTGATATTCGACCTATTCCCATCGCGATCTCCATTCTCTTAACGGTTTCGTTGGCGATCGCATTGGCCTTTTCAGCACCTTCATCCAGAATTTTATCCAATTCATCCGTTTGGATAAGTTCGTTGAAGCGTTCTTGAATTGGCGTCAAATGCTCGATCAAGGCAGTCGCCACACCTTCTTTAAAGGCGCCATAGCCAAGCCCTTCATATTTTTTCACGACTTCATCGATGGATTTGTTTGTAATGGCCGCTTCGATGGTGAGCAGGTTGGAAACGCCCGGTTTCTTTTCTTCATCGAAGTAAATCTGGCCTTCGGAATCCGTCACCGCGGATTTGATTTTTTTCATAATTTCTTTTGGCGTATCCAATAAGCGGATGGTCGCTTTTGTGTTCGGGTCGGACTTGCTCATTTTTTTCGTCGGATCCTGCAAGGATTTAATGCGGGCTCCCGCCTTTGGCAATTGGATTTCCGGAATTTTGAACACTTCGCCAAAGCGTTTGTTAAATCGCTCCGCCAAGTCGCGGGTCAATTCAAGATGTTGTTTTTGGTCCTCTCCGACAGGGACGATATCTGTATTATAAAGCAAGATATCTGCCGCCATTAATGGAGGATATGTCAAAAGACCGACTGAAACGAATTCTTTTCCGACTTTCGCCGATTTATCTTTAAATTGCGTCATTCGTTCCAGTTCCCCAATGGATGTGATGCATTGCAGCATCCAGCCGGCTTTCGTGTGGGCAGGAACTTCCGATTGGATAAATAACGTCGCTTTTTTCGGATCGATGCCCGTTGCAAGATAAGTGGCAGCAAGAGTGCGAATGTTTTGCCGCAATTCTTGGGGATCTTGCGGAACGGTGATGGCATGTTGGTCCACGATGCAGTAAATGGCGTTTCCTTCATCTTGCAGCGCAGGGAATTGCATGAAGGCGCCGATATAATTTCCCAAAGTAATAACGCCCGTTGGTTGAACTCCTGAAAAGATTGTTTTCATCAATATTACCTCCTATTTTTATCCATAAAAAAACATCAAACGGCCAATACAGTTGTATTGGGACGAATGATGTGTATCCGCGGTACCACCCAGTTTGCCTAAAGAGGCCACTTGGTTCTTCGTAACGTGAAGTGTACGAGCTTTACTACCTTCATTTTCGCAAAGCCAACTCGGAAGTCCATTCCATTTGCCCTGTCATCTGTTTGCACCAACCACAGACTCTCTGAACACAGGAATCAAATGTACTACTCTTCGTCATTGTTGTTTAACTTATGATCGTAGAATTATGAATGAATTATAAAGTAATTTATGGGAAAAATCAAACGCGAAAATTTTTTCAATTTGGAATGAGATTAAACAGAATTGGGTAATACTGTTGTAGGTCATAAAGAATGAAATTTGTCAATAAATTAAGAATATTCTCGGTTATTGTCGTCTAAATGAGAATAAAAAGGGAATGGAATAAAGGAGGTATCCCGTTCAGCAAATTTTGGAGGCAAAAGAATTTTTTTATGGTTTTAAGCAAAAATAACGAATTTTTTTAGAAATTCAACATAAAATATATTATTTTTTAAAATATCCTATATTCAAAATGAAAAGAATGGTGTATAATTGATACAGAATTTAAAATAATACTAATTCTAAATTAATAAAATTTGACATAGATGCCTATCATGAACATAGACAACACTCATCAAATGGAAGGGAAGTGTAACAATGATTGTAACATTATATACATCACCAAGCTGTACATCATGCAGAAAAGCGAAAGCTTGGCTTGAGCAGCATGATATTCCATATAGAGAACGCAACATTTTTTCCGAGCCTCTTACAATCAGTGAAATCAAAGAAATTTTGCGAATGACAGAGGATGGAACAGACGAGATTATTTCCACACGCTCAAAAGTGTTCCAAAAGTTGAATGTGGATGTAGAAAGCTTGCCTTTGCAAAAATTATATGAATTGATCCAGGAACATCCAGGACTTCTTCGCCGGCCAATTATTTTGGACGAAAAACGTCTACAAGTCGGTTTTAATGAAGATGAAATCCGTCGGTTCCTGCCACGGAAAGTTCGTGCTTACCAATTGATGGAAGCCCAAAAAATGGTCAATTAATCATATAGTTTTCCTTGGAAAAAGTGTAAATTCAGTCAACTTTGTTTGACTTGTTTACGCTTTTTTTATTTGCAAAGAAAATTCATCATTTTTCACTTAATACTTGATTTAATTGATGTTGTCATCTACAATTTTGAATAATTCAAATAATTTTATTTGAAGGGTGTTTTTCCTTTTCATTTTCTATTAGTTCATCATACAATAGAATCATAGAATAGACATATATATAATAATAAGCGTTTTGTTCTGTATACCAAGGGAAAGAATAAGGGAAAGGCACTATCGAATTGGAGTGTATTTTGGCTCCGATTCAAACATACTAAGTACACGCTTTCGGGTTTTCAACCAATGACTGTGAAGGGAGTTGAAGTCTCATGGACATCGAACGCGTAAATGAAAATACAATCAAGCTCTTTATCACATATCGTGATATTGAGGATCGCGGTTACAGCCGTGAAGAAATCTGGTATAACAGAGCAAAAGGCGAAGAATTGTTTTGGGATATGATTGGTGAAATCAACACGGAAGAATACTTCGATTTGGACGGTCCAATTTGGATTCATGTGAACGCCTCTGAACAAGGTTTGGAAGTCATTGTCACACGTGCCAATGTTTCCGATTCAGATCCAGGCTCACTGCTCTCCAGTTTTGAAGAACACGAAGCAACAATTGGCCATAAAGACCCATTCAATCCCTTCGACGAAGATGATGTGTTAAATCATGAAGGAATTGTCAATATGTCCATATATAAATTCAAAGATATTGATGAAATCGTGCCAGTAGCGAACCGATTAGTCGAGTATGGGTTAAACAGCTCTTTATATAAATATGAAGATTATTACTACATTGCCATTGATTTTGCCGGTGTGAATGATAGTGCAACCCGTCAAAATATCCGTTCCATTTTGAATGAGTATTTAACAAGCTCCAAAATGACGATTTATCGTCTGCAAGAATATGGAACAATCATCATGGAAGAAGATTGCTTCGAAACGATTGTTCATTATTTTGATTAACATGTGCCTGAAAGATGGCACTTTTTTTGTTTTTGCGGCACTTTTTCCGTGCAAATTAAAACTTTCCGGCACCCCCTTGCGAACAAAAAAGTCTTTACAATAAAATGGTTCAAAAAGGGGGTTTTTTATGCTGGTCGCATGCACGGAAAACAAAGAACCTTTTGTGATCCATTCAAAGATTTCCCATGCAACGTTAAGAAGGATAAAAGAAGAAAAGAATTTTTTTTGTCCCCAATGTGGAGAAATGGTCCAATTAAAGATCGGGAATATCAAAATCCCTCATTTTGCCCATTATTCCAAAAGCCGTTGTGAATCCCATTTTTCAGAAGGCGAAACGGTCGAACATCTGTCAGGAAAACAGCAGCTGTTTGAACTGTTCAAATCCCTTCAGCTCCATGCGGAACTCGAGCCCTATCTAAAGGAGTTAAAACAGCGCCCGGATTTATTGATTTTCAAGAATGGTTCGGCTTATGCCATCGAGTTTCAATGCAGCCCAATCAATGAGAATCGCTTTTTTGAACGGAACCGGGGGTACCTCCAAAAAAGGATTGCCCCGATTTGGATTCCGCTGACACCCGGTCAAAAAATAAAAGAAACTCCCCTCCAAAAAATCAACCTTTCCCATCAGCTCCAACTTTTCATTGCCCATGCCCAAAAGCCCAAATATTTGATGACTTACGACCCTGCCAACAAACAGTTTGTTTATTTGTCCAACCTTATTCATTTCAAGGGGATCAGTTTTTTCGGAAAGGTGAGCAGACTCCCGCTTTTCAAACAGCATTTCCCGTTTTATATCCCAAAGCCGTTGACCAAAGATGAATTTTCCTTTGTCTTTAAAGCATATCATCATTTTATAAAGCAATTTTTGAAATCCAGGGTTTTAGTTAGCCGAAAAGGTGTCAATGATTTATTTTTGAGAAGTGTTTATGAACTCCGATTGAATCCAGGGCAGCTTCCAACTTTTCTAGGAGTCCCGATCTCAGGGAATGAAGCGCTCCAGGCATGTGCCGTTGAATGGCAAACGGAACTTTTGTATTTCATCCGGCTGAATGGCATAAAGATACATGCAGTCAATGAACAAATGATAAAGGATTTTTTTCAATGGTCCGGTCGGGCAGATACGGATGGGGCGGTTCAAACGGTCTTTCAATATGTGGAACTTCTCAATGAATTGGCCATTGAAGATGAGAAGTGTCCTGTAGAGGAGCGGCAACTGGAAGAGGTGCTTTACAGCCAATTTCTTGCAACGACAGGTAAATATTGAGAAAATAGAATTGACAAAAAATTTTCATTACGGGGGCATTCTTATGGCAAAAAAACTGATGACACGCGAAGAAGTGCCAGTGGAACTGACTTGGGATTTATCGACGATTTTCCCTTCAGACGAGGCATGGGAACAAGAATTTAAAGAGCTTGAACAACTAATAGGAGAAGCGGAAAAATATAAGGGCAAAGCGACAGAAAGCGCAAAAAGTTTATATGAAACATTGCAGTTCAGCGACAAAATTTCTGAACGCTTTGGTAAGCTTTACGTTTATAGCCATTTAAAACATGACGAAGACACAACGAAAAGCAAATATCAAGGGATGGAAAGCCGCGCTCGTTCTTTAGGCGCAAAAATCAACGCCGCCTGGTCTTTCTTGACACCGGAAATTTTATCTTTGTCAGAGGAACAAATTCAGCAATATATGGATGAACATGAACCATTGCGCCTTTATACGCAAATGTTCAAAGAATTGAACTTGCAGCGTCCGCATGTATTGACGGCGGACAAAGAAGCCATTTTGGCCCAATTTTCCGAAGTGACAAGCTCTCCAGGCACCACTTTCAGCGCGTTGAACAATGCGGATTTGGAATTTCCGGTCATAAAAAATGATGAAGGCGAAGAAGTGCAGCTCACTCACGGCAATTACATCACGTTTTTGGAAAGCGAAGACCGTGACGTGAGAAAAAATGCTTTCAAAGCGATGTATGACACGTACGGCAAGTTCATTAACACCTTTGCTTCCACATTGGCGGGCAACGTGAAAGCGCACAATGTGTATGCGAGAATCCGCAACTACAATTCCGCACGCCATCGCGCACTTGCAAGCAACAACATCCCGGAAAAAGTGTATGATCAATTGATTGAAACGATCCATGAATATTTGCCTGCTCTGCATCGTTATGTAAAGGTGCGCAAAAAAGCGTTGGAACTCGATGAATTGCACATGTATGACCTGTTCGTTCCCCTTGTAAAGAAAGTGAAAATCGACATGCCGTATGAAAAGGCGAAAGAGATAATGGTGAAAAGTTTCGCTCCATTGGGGGAAGAATATCAATCCATTGTGCAGGAAGGGTTGAACAGCCGCTGGGTGGATGTGTTGGAGAATAAAGGAAAACGCAGCGGGGCCTATTCTTCGGGAACCTATGGCACAAATCCGTATGTATTGATGAACTGGCAAAACAATATCGACAACTTATTCACATTGGCCCATGAATTCGGCCACAGTATGCACAGCTACTATACGAGAAAAAACCAGCCATATCCTTATGCGGACTACTCCATTTTCGTTGCGGAAGTCGCTTCCACATGTAATGAGGAGCTGTTGTTCGATCATTTATTGAAAACAACCGATGATAAGCAAGTGAAGCTTTATCTTCTCAACCATTGGCTGGACAGCTTCAGAAGCACGGTTTACCGACAAACGATGTTTGCGGAATTTGAACATATGATCCACGAAATGGACCGGAACGGGGAAGCCATCACGGCAGAACGGTTGACGGAAATTTATTATGATTTGAATAAACAATACTTTGGCGAAGAAATGACGGTGGATGAAGAAATCGGCTTGGAATGGGCGAGAATCCCGCACTTCTATTACAATTACTACGTTTATCAATATGCGACAGGTCAAAGTGCGGCAGTCGCTTTGAGCCGTCAAATATTGGAGGAAGGAAAACCGGCGGTGGACCGTTACATCAACAACTTCCTGAAAGCCGGATGTTCCGATTTCCCAATTGAAGTGCTGAGAAAAGCAGGAGTTGACATGGAATCCAGAGAACCGATCGCCCAAGCTTGCAAAGTGTTTGAAGAAAAATTAAATGAATTGGAATCTCTGTTGTTAAAATAGTGATTTTGCCACAATAAACACGCTCAAATTAGTAAAAATGCTTCAAAAGGGAGTTGAATTCTCTTTTGAAGCGTTTTTTTCTTCTTTCAAAAATTATTCTTATATAACTTTTTTAAGTGTGTTAGTTTTGTAGAATGTGAACGAATGTTGACGATGGAAATATTCGTTCAATGGGACAATTTTTCTTAATATTTCAATATTTTTCGAAAGTTTTTTGAAAGTGTTTACAATATGTCGAATTTGTGAAAATCACGTCGTATTTATTGCATTAATTATTATTCCATGATAAATTATAAACGTGAAATAAATCACATATCAAACATACACCCCTTTGTTTGAACGTGAACATTTCTCCCATCCCCTTTGTGTAAAGAGGCATTTGCTTTCGCAAATGCCTCTTTTACTTTCATATCCTCTTCTTTTTCAAAATGCGATCTATTCCCAAAATGAAAAAAATCATTCATCCACAAAACCATCAACCCTGCAAAAAAAGGTGCAAAAAAAATGTAGACACCGAAATGCCTACATGTGAAAAAATCTGTGATGATACTATATAAAACAATTGCTAGAATGAAAAGGTCGGTTGTTTAAGCCTCCATAATGTCACCGCATCGTTTGAAATACGCTCGATTTTTTGCTGCAGCATGCGTTTTTTCAATTCCCGCTCCGCATCGCTCACGGAGATGGAATAAATGCTTGCCACTTCATCGGTCGTCAAATATTGAAAACGTTGGAACAGTTCTTCGAAGGTTGGCAGCGGTTTTCTGACGATTTCCTCGTCCAACATCTCTTGCAAGATTTGGACATAAATTTCGTAAGAATACATTCCGCTTACTTTTAACCCTTCGTCTTCGATACATTCATTGAAGAATACGATGCTTGGAACTTCATCGATTTCCATTTCCCGTGTGATGTATAAATCACATTGGAAGGCCCGCACCGCTTCTTTTGATCCAAAGTCTTTAATGAACTCTTCCTGATCCAACTTCGCTTCCTTGGCAATGTCGATCAAAGACGTATAGGAGAGGACGTTTTTCGTTTCCAATAATACGTGTTCCTGCAGCTTCCGGATATAACGGTTCGCCGCTTTTTTTCCTTGCAATTCGGCTGCCTTTATTGCAAGGGAGGGTAAGGCAGGATGAGTAATATCCACATCAGCACCTGTTAAACACCCTTTGATACGCCGTGTGACACAGTTTAAAGTGGTCAATTCTGTGCTTAATACGTATCTCCAAGTGAAATAATGTTCATACTCCAATTGGAGCTTTTTTAACATTGACTGCATTTTGAAGGCATTTGGACAAAGCGGGTCAATAAAAACATATAACTCGATCGGTTTCGTTGTTTTCTCGGATGCAACAGGTTCTGACAACAGTTGGATATTATTCAATCGAATCCCCCCTCATCCTCGTTCGGCGCATTGATCATATGATGCGCGGTCAACACAAGACGTTGAAAATATTGTTCGCGTAACGGTCCTTCAAGCCCTACTTCATCCATTGCTTCATTCATGCATTCCAGCCAAGCCTGGGCATGATCGGGCGTGATTTTAAACCGCATATGCCTTGCTCTCATCATTGGATGGCCATGTTCTTGTGTAAATAAATTGGGGCCGCCTAAATATTGAGTTTGAAATTGAATTTGTTTGCGAATGGTTTCTTTCAAATCATCCGGAAACAAAGGTCGGAGTAATGGATGCACATCAACCCGTTTATAAAATGCATGAATAAGTTCTTTCAATTTTTCAGCACCTATTTCCTCATAAGGAACCTTGTATTTTTCATTCATAGGTGTAACTCCTTTATCCACTTTTCCGCATATGCGTAATTGTGACCGAAATATGAAGACCTGCCTTTGATATTATTCATTCTATCAACGACCAGGCATTTTCTCAAACAAATCGCTTACAGCAAGTGTTGATAAACAAGGAGAAATATAGAAATCATAAGCATTTACATGTTTTTATAGTAGGTTAGCACTTTCTTCACATAGTTTTGAGTTTCTTTGAACGGAGGAATGCCCCCGTATTTTTTCACATTTCCAGGTCCCGCATTGTAGGCCGCTAACGCCAATTCAAAATTGTTGTTGAATTGGTCAAGCATTTGGCGCAAATACTTTGTGCCGCCCATAATGTTTTGCTCAGGGTCCTTTAAGTTGGATACACCCAAATATTTCGCGGTGCCCGGCATGAGTTGCATCAGCCCGGTTGCCCCTGCAGAGCTCACCGCATTCGGATTGAAATTCGATTCCTGTTTGATCACTGCAAGGATAAGTTTTTCAGGTACCCCAAACCGGGCGGAAGCTTTTTTCACGATATCCAAATATTTGGCATCCGTTGCCGTTGCCGATGCTCCGACTGATTCGGTTGCGGAACCGGCATTGTTTATGACTTTTTCATACGCTTTCGTTATGTAAGGATTGGGATTGGATAATAAGTAATTGGATAAATAGTTCTTCACTTCATCATTTAACCCGTTTTCTTCGGAAAAGTTGTCTATGGCTTTTAAAAGCGCACTTTCCACATTATCGCTTGCCTGGGTTTGTGCCAATATTTCCGAAAAAATTTCGGCAAACAAGCTGTCTCCATCCGTCGAATTGACGGAAGTGGTGTCCAGCGAACGGAGTGCATCGATTTCCAAAATGGTTTTCATCATGGCTGCGTCCATTCATTGTTCCTCCTTTCTCTCCTGTAAAGCCTTCATGAAGCGGGCAATTTTTTTGTCGGCTGTTTGAATATTTATTTTACGCTCCCGCAAAAATGTTAAAAACAGTTTTTTTCCGAGTGTGGAATCTTTTGTTTCATATTCTACCTCATAATCGTCGCAGTGCAAATAGAAGGAGTGGTCAAAAACGAGGATTCCTCCTTCATATGGAACTTCCACCCGATCCGTTGTCAATGTTCCAAAGAGGCGCAATTCTTCGACCGGCACCCGCAACTCCACCAGTCTTTCCCTGACGGAAGGTGCCGAAAAGCTTTTTCCTTCAAGTATTTCATCCCTTTGCTCTTCCGTTAAAATATCCGTTGTTTCCAAGTGGATATGTTCAGCCGTCTGTTCCTTTAAAGTGCATACAATTTTTCCTTTTTGTTCCCGGATGCGGAGGGCGCTTGATAATGTTTTCAAGTGCCAATGTTTTGTATCAAGGTAATGGTTCACTTGCCGGACGATTTGTTGCGGCTGTATGTTGAATTCTTCCAGTAATTGCTCATATTGTTCTTTCGTCAAAACATTTTTATATTCAATTTCATATTCCTGGCTCATTTGTTTTTCCCTTTCGTTATGGTTTTTCATAAGCTTTTTATCGAAAATAGCTCCTGCTGTGTTAAAATATGAGGAGAAATGGTTGGAAGGGATTGTTATAAATGCGCAATGTATATGTCATCGATGATTTTCGTTTTGAAAATGACAACCTTTATTTTAGTTTAAACGAAAGTCCGTTGAAAATACAAATCGAGCCGGCTGGCCAGGTGTTGACGGATTCGGATGGAATTGCATTTGTATACGTTGTGGATGAAGGCGACCATTACAGTTATTTGCAATTTCCGAAAAAAGTCTGGAACGGGCTTGTTTCCGTCTTGGAAACGAAGAAAGATCCACTGTTGGCGATAAATGGTGAAATGATTTTATTACATAATTTTGCGAATGAATTGGAAATGCTCGTGTTTAACATCGAAGGCAACGGCAATTATGGCGAAGCCTTTGTACAAGCAGTCGAAGAAACTTTCAGTGATATTTTAAAGAAGCAGTAACCGTTTTTGCAGCGAGTATTGGGGGTATGAATATGGGGCAATGGGAACGTTTTTTGGAGCCTTATAAACAAGCAGTGGATGAGTTGAAAGTGAAATTCCGGGGGATGCGATCCCAGTTTACGACAGAAGGGTTGACTTCACCCATCGAATTTGTGACCGGCCGGGTAAAACCGCTGGCAAGCATATACGACAAAAGCATTGAAAAAGGCGTACCCTTTGAACCTTCCGAACAATTGGCAAGAGAACTGCAAGACATCGCCGGCATCCGCATTATGTGCCAGTTTGTGGATGATATATCGACGGTCGTCAATTTAATCCGCGGGCGGGAAGATTTAAAGGTCATTGAGGAAAAGGATTATATTACGAATAAAAAACCGAGCGGCTACCGTTCCTATCATATGATCGCGGAATATCCGGTGGAAACGGTGAAAGGCAAAAAGACGGTGCTGGTCGAAATACAAATCCGCACGCTGGCCATGAATTTTTGGGCATCAATCGAACATTCTTTAAATTACAAATATAAAGGCGACTTCCCGGAAGAAATCAAATTGCGCTTGAAGCGCGCAGCTGAAGCCGCTTTTCGACTGGATGAAGAAATGTCGTCGATCAGACATGAAATCCAGGAGGCCCAGGCTTTTTTCAGCGAAAATAAGGAAGCTCAAAATCCGAAGATCCGAGAGGAAAAGGAGCGTGAATAGTTTGAAGTTTTCCATTCAATCACGCAATGATTCGCAATCCAATGAATTGAAGGAACTTGCAACGAATTACTTACAAGATTTTGGACTAGTATTGGATGAAAAGGAACCGGACATCGTCATTTCCATTGGCGGAGACGGCACCCTTCTCCATGCTTTCCATCATCATATCAACCGGTTGGATAAAGTATCCTTTGTAGGGATCCATACAGGGCATTTAGGGTTTTACGCTGACTGGAAACCTTCCGAATTGGAAAAATTGGTGCTATGCATTGCAAAAAATCAATACCGGGTCGTCGAATATCCATTATTGGAAGTGAGTGTGTGCAACAATCATTCGGAAATCAGCACATATCTTGCCCTGAATGAAGCGACGATCAAATCCCCAAGTGTCACGCTCGTGATGGATGTTTATTTGAATGATCGGCATTTTGAACGTTTCCGCGGCGACGGTTTATGCATTTCCACACCATCGGGCAGTACGGCATACAATAAAGCGTTGGGCGGTGCCATCATCCATCCTACGTTGCAAGCGATCCAAGTGACGGAAATGGCGTCCATCAATAACCGGGTATTCCGGACAATCGGCTCCCCTCTCGTCTTGCCGGCTCATCACACATGTAAACTGAAACCGGTAAAAAACCAAACCTTTACGATGACGGTGGACCATCTGCAATTGGACCATACGGAATTGGATCATGTCATTTTCAGAGTGGCAAAAGAAAAAGTGCGGTTTGCACGATTCCGACCGTTTCCGTTTTGGGAAAGGGTCCATGATTCCTTTATCGCAAGCGAGTGATGTTCATGCCATTTAAAATGCAGTTTCAAGCCACAAAAGATGGAGAATTATTGAGGGATGCGATTCAAAAGCAGGAAATCTCCAGCAGGGCGTTGACGGATATCAAATATCGCGGCGGCAAGATTTTAGTGAACGGCGAGGAAAGAAATGTCCGTCACATCCTTTCAAAGGGAGATGAAATCACCATCATTTTTCCGGAAGAAAAAGCCAGTGATTCCTTGGAGCCCGAACAGGGAGATTTGAATATTATTTATGAGGATGACGCGCTATTAATCATTGATAAACCGCCTTATATCAACACAATTCCATCGCGGGAACATCCGGCGGGAAGCATTGCCAATTATGTTTACGGATATTTTCAGGAGCGCGGGATTGATTCCACCATCCATGTCGTCACAAGACTCGATCGGGATACTTCGGGCCTTGTTTGCATTGCCAAACACCGCCATATCCACCATTTAATGAGCTTGCAATTGCAAAAGGGATTGATCCGAAAAGAATATGAAGCCATTGTGCACGGGCATGTGTCATCGGATGTGTCCATCATTCTCCCCATTGGACGGAAAAGCACAAGCATTATTGAACGGGAAGTGAGGAAAGACGGCCAATTCGCCCATACGGATGTGAAAGTTTTAAAACATTTCGTCTATCAGCGGGAGCCCCTTTCCCACGTACGATTGCGGTTGCATACAGGAAGAACCCACCAAATTCGCGTCCATATGTCCCATATCGGCCATCCCCTTGTCGGAGACGATCTTTATGGCGGAAACCAAGAGTTCTTCGATCGTCAAGCCCTCCATTGTGTCCAGTTGGAATTCTTTCATCCATTATCCAGGGAAAAATTCATATTTTCCAGCGAAATAGTTGATTCAATGAAAAAAATAATCCATAATTAGATGTTCGAACATATCGGACATCTTTTTTCATTTGATGGGAAAAGAATTCATAAAAAATCTATTGTCGTATGAATCAATGCAACCTATCATTGAATTGAGGTTGAGAGGAGGGGGACAAAATGATCGAAGAAAAAGATGAAAAACGGGATGTTTCTTATGATGAAAACCAATTGATCCAATGGTTGATTGATGGGGATATTGACGAATTCCGTGAACATTTTTTGTCACTGCATGCGTATGATCAAGCCCAATTTTATGAAAAGGTTGGACCTGACATACGAAAGACGATGTATCATTTTTTGTCTCCCGCAGAGATGGCTGAAATTTATGAAGCCATCGAATTGGACGATGAAGAGATTGAACATTTTATTAAGGAAATGGATCCGACCTATGCGGCGGAAATGCTGTCTTGCATGTATACCGACGATGTGGTCGATGTTTTGAATGAATTGGATGAAAATGACCGCGATAATTTTCTTGAACTGATGGATGAGGAAACGGCAGAAGAAATTTCGGAATTGCTCGGGTATGAAAAATATACTGCCGGTTCCCTCATGACAACGGAATACGTATCCATCCAAGAAAATTCCACGATCCGTTCGGCAATGAATGTGCTCCGAAAAGAGGCGCCGAATGCGGAAACCATTTATTATATTTATGTTGTTGATGAAAATCATCGGTTAACCGGCGTTTTGTCATTGAGGGAACTCATTCTGGCGGACGAAGATACTTTGCTTCGGGACATTATGAACGATCGGGTGGTCTATGTAAAATTGACAGACGACCAGGAAGACATTGCCCAGATTTTCAAAGATTATAATTTTGTGGCTGTTCCGGTAGTCGATGATCAGCAGGTTTTACAAGGGATTATTACGGTCGACGATATCATCGATGTCATTGATGAAGAAGCAAGCGACGACTATTCGAAATTGGCGGGGATTTCCGATATAGATGATATCGATGCAAGCCCGTTAAAAGCGGCCAAACAGCGATTGCCGTGGCTGGTGATGCTGCTGTTTTTGGGCATGATCACCGCGACCTTGATGGGGCAGTTTGAAGCAACCCTTGAAAAGGTGGCATTGCTCGCTTTATTTATCCCTCTCATTTCCGGGACAAGCGGCAATAGCGGCACTCAAGCATTGGCCGTTGTTGTGCGCGGGATTGCAACGGGAGAAATTGATGAAAAAAGCAAATTGAAAATGATCTTCCGGGAAATGGGTACCGGATTGATCACAGGAATTGCTTGCGGTTTGATTGTTGTTGGCGTGGTGTTTTTATGGAAGCAGTCTTTGATGATCGGATTGCTTGTTGGAACGGCC
This sequence comes from Ureibacillus suwonensis, assembly GCF_042655065.1. NCBI lineage: Bacteria > Bacillati > Bacillota > Bacilli > Caryophanales > Caryophanaceae > Ureibacillus > Ureibacillus suwonensis. The sequence continues at coordinate 29,676 of NZ_JBHSNQ010000191.1, read as the reverse complement.
ATTTGTTGCTCCATTTTTGTAGCGACAATCGCAGGATCTTTCATTCCGCTTCTTATTCATAAATTGGGCATTGATCCTGCGGTGGCGTCAGGTCCTTTCATCACCACGTTAAATGATATTACCAGTATTTTGATTTATTTGGGCTTGGCGACATTGTTGCTCGGACAGATCTGATGCAAAAAGAAAAAAATCTGCCTACATAATGGATAGTGGGCAGATTTTTTTCTTTTTATTATTGAAATAAGAATGGGGGGAGTGGACAAGAAGTCATTTTAATCCTTTGGGTGCGATCGAGATGGATTCGATCTCGTTGGCATTGATGGTCTTTGTTTCATTGAGGGTGCGGACTTTGATCAGTATTCCATCCATTCCTTCTATAAACCCTGTAATTTTTTCTCCATTTGTCAGATGAAAGGTCAAACATCGATTTTTGCGGTTGACAGGTTGTGAAAAATAATGCAGCTGCCTTGCGATGACCGGATTTTTGATCCGCTCTCTCCGCGAAAGTTCATACACTGAAGTGCTCTCTTCAAGAGAGGCTTCTTCCGTATCTTCATCAACCTCGACGTAATAAAAAGGCGGAGTTTGAATAAATAGTAATGGCTCTTCCAATGATGCACATCCTTTTTTTCATACAATATGCAACTCATCCATTTTCGTGACTGCCGTCCAACCTGATTGGCCCAAGAAAGGCGGTGTCGTTAAATGGTTGGAAGGGCGATAAGGGGTAAACTTCGGTTAAGGAAAAACAAATAAAAAGAAGGAGCGGAAAGGCCCCTTCGGATTATTTCTTATGAATGTGCAAATTTACATCCGCAACGCATTGAATTCCAGTAAAGCGCGATAAATCAACTGTCACGCATGTGTCTGTTTTCTTGAAGTGGTAGAAATCCATCATTCCACTGGCATCAAGTTCCCCGTCAACAACAGAGATTGGTTCGTATGCTTCGCTGGTTGGAGCGATTGCCCGGAGTGTTGCACAGCAATCGCCAAACATGTCTTCCACCCTGAAGAATGGCGTTTTGTACCATCCATACTCTTTGTCATAGAACATGACTTTAAACGGAGATCCATCTTCTGTCAATAACATAAATACTCTTGTATCCGCATGGTTTCGGCGATGCTTGTTGTTGATTCCTCCAAGCGGTTCCAAAAAGCAGCTAGTTCCGCAAGTATCGTCATCTTCTTCCACAACATGGTTTTGAAGTTCCAAAATTGTCTCTACTACTTCGCAGATGCATCCTTCATGACGACGACGGCCAAGAGATGAACTTTCAGAATGTTTTCTTCCACAACCCATTGTCTTTTCACCTCACTTATTTTTGTTCAATCTACAATATGAAAAAGTGCTCTTGACAATCGGGCGATAGTCTATGGGCGGAAACGTTAGGTCATTTTTCTTGAATAGTTTTTTTTATAAAAACGCATAATGACATTAAAAAGGGGGATGCAGCTTGAAAAAAATGGCACTTCCCATATGCTTCGCCATTTTATTAATGGGATGCAATGATGAGAAAACGCTGGAAGTCAATAATCTTGGGGGCGAAGAAGCGGAAGAAGTGAAGGCGATCATGGAAAATGAAGAGTCCATCTACAGCGGAAGAGCAATTTTTGTGGAAGATCAGTTGATGGTTGCAGTCCAGGCAAAACCATGGCTTGATTATAAAAAAACAAAAATTGAAAAGAACTTAAAAAAGAAGCTGAAAGAAAGTTTTCCTGAATATGACATCACAGTTTCCTCGGATTACAAACTTTATTGGGAAGCCCAAAAACTTTTGGATGAAGAAGACAGTGAAAAAGTGAAGGAGAAAGTGGAAAAACTAAAGAAGCTGAAGAAGGAGGAAACGTAATGAATCAGGAACAATTTGAGCAAATTGAACAGCAGATCACACCCAGCACCCCCTATGTCAAAAATGTGTTGAAAGCATTTTTGGTTGGCGGCCTAATATGCACGATCGGACATGCAATCACATATTTTTATATCATTTTTTTTGATTTTACGGAAAAAACGGTGGGAAACCCGACTGCTGCGACCATGATTTTCCTCTCCATGCTGCTGACAGGTTTCGGTTTGTATCAAAAACTCGGCCAATTTGCGGGAGCGGGAAGTGCGGTGCCGGTTTCGGGTTTTGGCAACGCGGTGATTTCGGCAGCCATTGAACATAAAACGGAAGGTTTTGTGCTTGGAGTGGGAGGCAATATGTTTAAATTGGCAGGTTCAGTCATTTTATTCGGTGTCGCTTCCGCATTTGTCGTCGCTTTGATTAAATTAATTCTTGTGACAATGGGTGTTATCGAATGGTGATCGTGTTTCAGAGCAAACCTTCCATTATTGCAAGCGCGGCTGTCGCAGGGCCGTTGGAAAGAAAGAGCGTGTTCTATTCCTATTTTGATTCTGTCATGGAGGATGAACGCTGGCACCAGGCGACGAATGAGCAAGGAAATGCAAAGATGATTCAAGAAGCATGCGAAATCATATTGAAAAAGGCGGACTTGAACCGTTTGGATATCGATTTCTTTTTGGCGGGGGATTTAGTGAACCAAATGACCCCGACGAATTTTGCCGCCAAGGAGATTGCGGCATCATTTATCGGATTATTTTCAGCCTGTGCAACATCCGTATCTTCCGTCATTATTGCAAGTGTATTGACGGAATTGGGAGCTTCGAAATATGCCATTGCGGGTGCCTCCAGTCAACATAATTCAGTGGAACGGCAATTCCGGTACCCTGTATATTACGGTGGTCAAAAACCGGCCACTGCCCAATGGACTGTTACCGCTGCGGGCTTCACTTTGATTGGGGAACACACCCCGAAATGCCCTTCCATTGCAGCGGCGACGGTTGGAAAAGTCATCGACTACGGACAAACGGATCCATTCCATATGGGAGCTGCGATGGCGCCGGCTGCATATGATACAATCCAAAGGCATTTGGAAAAACGGAATCAAAAAATAACAGATTACGACATGATTATGACAGGAGATTTGGGAAAAATCGGGCTGCAAATCTTGAAACGGATGTTTCAAGAGACAGGTGCAAGTGAAGCGGATTGCAATATTTTCCGTGACGCCGGGGCAGAATTTTATGGGGAAGATCCATCCTTTTTGGCTGGGGCAAGCGGTGCCGGCTGTTCCGCTTCCGTTTATTTCAGCTATGTATTACAGCAATTGAAAGGTGGGCGCTTTAAACGGGTGTTGCTCGTGGCAACCGGCTCCCTCCTCTCCCCATTGACGTTCCAGCAAGGAGAAACGATTCCTTGCACTGCCCATGCAATCGAAGTGACGATGGAGTGAGGCCATAACATGATCATAATGGACTTTATACTTGCATTTATTGTCGGCGGTATCATTTGTGCGATTGGACAGTTGCTGATGGATGTGGGAAAAATGACTCCCGGAAAAACATTGTCCATCCTTGTTGTTGCAGGTTCCATTGTTTCCGGATTAGGTTGGTATCAACCATTGATTGATTTGGCGGGTGGCGGAGCGACAATTCCCATCACTTCTTTCGGCCATTCATTAACCCAAGGGGCGATTTCGGAAGCGGAAAAGCATGGCTGGGTTGGTGTTTTGACGGGAATGTTCGAAGTGACAAGCTCGGGAATCAGTTCTGCCATCGTCTTCGGGTTTATTGCCGCCCTAGTTTTTAAATCAAAAGGAAAAGTGAATTAGACGAATACCCCTCCTTACCGTTGCAGTGATGCATACACTACAACAGTAAAGAAAGGAGGGGAATTTTTATGTGGGATAAATGTGGATGCCAACAATACAGCCAAATGGGGCCGATGCAAATGGGACCGATGCAAATGAGCCCTGTCGACTATTGCGGACCATCTTATGTAAGTCCGTCATATTATAAAGGTAAATGTAAATACAACGGTGATCTTTTTGTACTGATCGTTGTATTATTCATTTTATTGATTATCGTGGGCAGCTGTAGCAAGTGGTAAGGAGGGGAGCCATGAATCATTTTTTTAAACAAATCGAAAAAAAGACCGGCGTAAGCATGGAAGAAATCTTCGCACTGGCAAACGCAATACAGCATGCAGACTTTACGAATGAAAAACAGGTAAGGAAAATTGTTCGCCGGGTTAGCCAATTGGCGAACAAACCGATTTCAAAAGATTTGGAAGATCAAATTGTCAATTCAATCCTTCAAAACGGAGAATCCATCGATTTAAATAGCATTCAAAGAATGTTGGGCTAAAGGATAGCGGGCTGTCTCGCCAAAAATGGGGGCAGCCCTTGCTTAATTGGAAGGAAAAACGGAAAGCCGGGGGACGGAAATCGCCAACGGGAAAAACTCGGTCAGCGGGCGATGAATCCCCATCCCGGAAAATCGAAAAAAGGCCGGAGAATAAAAAGAAAAAGCGAATGCTGGTTTCATTCGCTTTTGGATCAAACGGTGCCGAATAAAAACCCTACATTTCCCCGGTCAATTTATAGGTTTCATATGTTGTCCAAGAACCGTCTTCCAATTGATAAATGAGGTGGATACGGTCAATTTCTTCCTTTTCGTTAATCCCGATCATGCGCAGCTGAGGAAAAATGTCATCATGCTCAGTCGCTGTCAAATCACGGGCGATGGTGATATGGGGAATAAAAACATGTTTCGGGTTTCCGATGTTGATTTCTCGATACAGTTCGTCGTGAATGTTTTGTAATTGTTCTGTCAGCTCAATCTTGAAATAGATGACGTTCGTTGTAGGAAAAAAGGAACTGATTTTGGATGCGTGTATTTTTAGCGGACCATATTTATTGGCGATGGATTTGATTTTATGTGAAATGTCTTCGATTTGCGATTCATCCACTTCAAAAGCTTCTTTTATCGTGATATAGGGTGTTATTTTCGTATAGTGGGAATCATATCGCTTACGATAAGTGTTCGCCAAATCTTGCAGTTTTTTTGATGGGAATGCCACAACACTTAACTTCATCCGCTTTCCTCCCTGAAATGCAAATTTTACTTAAGTATAGCAAATTATGCTCGAAAGATACACGATTTTTAAATCCCAAAAGTATTGCAAAGGGCTCTTTTCAAATCAGGTTTCCAAGATTTCCAAGTGTGATTGCCATCCAGTTCATCATAAAACATATGTTGATAATTTTTGGATATTAACAATTGATGCAATTTCCGGTTCGGCGTGAGGAAATCTTTCACTTCTTTGTAGAATGTGACAGCTTCCGATTCCTGTTTTCCGACCGTGTGATAAATGGCCAAAGATTCGTGTGTCGGCGCTTCTTCAACCGCCTTTAACACCGATTCATCCACATAAGGCGATTGCAAAATCACTTTGCCGAAAATAGTCGGATATTTTATTGCGGCAAGAAGGGACACGGTGGCAGCCATGGAATCGCCGATCAATCCCCGGCTTGACCCAAGCTCGGTTGTCGAAAATTCGCTGTCGATGAAGGGTACAAGTTCATGGGCCAGAAATTTTAAATAGGCTTCATGCTGCTCTCCCGATGGTATGTATTTTCTTCTTCGATCCAGTGCATCCTTGTAAGGAACACCTACGATAATCAAGTTCTCAATTTCGTAGTTGCCAATCAATTCATCAGCAATATGGGAAATTCCACCTAATTGGAAATAGTCTTTCCCATCAGAAGCGATTAAAATGTTATATTTATTAAGTGGAGTATAATTTGCTGGAGTATAAATCAGCAATTCGAAATTCTCCTGCAAGGTATTACTGTAAAATGGAATATCTTGTATGGATCCTGTTTCCACTTGTTGTCCTCCTTAAGTTGTAGTTCATAATTGTATCATATAAAAAAAATATCATGTATGATGAAATAAAAGAATATTTTTACATTAGAAATAGAAAAAATCATATAAAAGAGAGAGGATTCACCATGCAAGAATATAAACGTGTTCATTCAGATGATGTGACAAAAGCGGCCAAGGAAGCATTGAAAAGAAGAGGGGTTAATATAGAGGACATTGCAAAAATTGTGTATGAAATGCAATCGCCTTTTAATCATGGATTGACTTTGGAACATTGCATTCAATCGATTGAACGGGTGCTTCTGAAGCGGGAAGTTCAACATGCGGTGCTCGTGGGCGTGGAATTGGATGAATTGGCAGAGAAAAAAATGCTTTCAGAACCTTTGCAAACGATTGTAGAAAATGATGAGGGGTTATTCGGCGTCGATGAAACGATCGCATTGAGCTCTGTCATGACTTATGGCAGCATTGCATTAACGACGTACGGCCATTTGGATAAAAATAAAATCGGCATTATCAAAAAATTGAATACGAAGAATGGCAAAGATGTCCATACATTTTTGGATGATCTCGTGGCGAGCATCGCGGCATGTGCTGCAAGCCGTATTGCCCATAAAATGCGGGATCTGGAGGAAGAAGGGGAAACATTTCGAAATGTGCATCCAAAGGAATTGGGTCCGGAAGGTGAAATGCTGCCGGTGGATGATGAGCCATGATAAATAAACAGGCTGGGTTTAAATCGCCCAGCCTGTTGGCATTTATCTCAATGTTCAATTTTCTGTCTCCTTATTTGAAGAATCCTCATCTTCATGTGGCAATTGTCCGTTGAAATATAAAAATGATTCGTCCTCCAATTGATGGATTTTTTCTTCATTGATCCCTATCGCCAAAGGTCCTGAAAAAATTTCCTCCCACCAATATTCTGTCGAAATCATATCATTTGCCCCCTCTTCAATATTTTTGTGAAGACTGCACATTCTCAAACTTTTAATGGTAGTTCTTCAACAAATTGTAGTAATATTACTGTAGTTAGTATGGGCTGAAAACTATTTTTTATGTACTTTGGGGGGAAAGAATGAAATTACAAGCGCATGAAATTGAAAAGATGATCAACCTGCAAAAAGAATTTTTTTATTCCGGTCAAACAAGGGACATCGAGTTTCGGAAAAAACAATTGAAGAAGTTAAGAAGTGCCATAATAAAACATGAAAAAGAAATTTTAAAAGCATTGAATCTGGATTTAAGAAAAAGTGAGTTTGAAGCATATTCAAATGAAGTCGGTTTCGTTTTGAACAGCATTCAATATATGCTCAAGTCCATTGATGAATGGGCAAAACCGGTGGAAGTGAAAACGCCGTTGCATTTTCAACCGGCAAAGAGCTTCATCGTTCGTGAGCCCTATGGTTCAGTATTGATCATCGGACCTTTCAATTATCCGTTCCAATTGGTGATGGAACCGTTAATCGGTGCGATCATCGGCGGGAATACGGCCATTGTAAAACCTTCCGAGTCTTCCGTCCATACGGCGCAAATCATCAGAACAATCATTGAAGAAACGTTTGAACCGCAATTCGTGCGGGTGGTGGAAGGGGAGAAGGAAGAAGTAAACGCCCTTATCCATGCCCCTTTTGATTATATTTTCTTTACAGGCAGCGTGTCTGTCGGGAAAATTGTGATGCGCGCCGCGGCGGAAAGGCTTACCCCAATCACCCTTGAGCTGGGAGGGAAAAGCCCCGTCATTGTCGATGAAAGCGCCAATCTTGATGTCGCTGTTAAACGGATAGCATGGGGGAAATTCAACAATGTCGGACAAACTTGTGTGGCACCGGATTATGTCTTGGTCCATTCCTCCATCTATGAACGGTTTATCAAAAAATTGAAGAAAACGATTGTCCAATTTTATGGAAAGGATCCCCAAGCCAGCAGGGATTACGGACGAATCATCAATGAACGCCATTTTGATCGCCTGGCCAAACTGCTGCAAGCGGAAAAGGACAACATCACTTTCGGTGGAAGAGCGGACAGAAAAGATTTATATATCGGACCTACGATTTTCGAAAATGTCAGCTGGGAGAGTCCGATTATGGAAGATGAAATTTTTGGGCCATTGCTTCCAATCATCAAATACGAAAATCTCGCTTCGGCCTTTGATCAAATACGCAAGCTTCCAAAGCCGTTAGCCGCTTACTTCTTCTCGGAAAACGAGAAACATATCGATGCTTTTTTACAGGAGATCCCATTTGGCGGAGGATGCATCAACGATACGGTGACCCATGTAGCCAATCATTATTTGCCATTTGGCGGCGTCGGGCCTTCCGGAATGAACAGCTATCACGGCAAAGCGAGCTTCGAAACCTTCACCCATGCGAAATCCATCATGAAGCGATCTTCAAAATTGGCCAATAATTTATTATATCCACCATATAAACAAAAGGTGAAATTGGTGCGAAAAGTGTTGAGATAATTTGAAATATTGAATAGATGTTGTGATCGGGAACGATATATAATAAAATACTTTGATTGAAAATTCTAAAAAAATGAACTCATGTCGGCAAAATTCGACATAACGAAAAAAGTTCGTTTTTTCTACGAATCCTCTTTGTCGAAATTTATCTATTTTTGATATGATTGATATCATTAAGAAAAAATATCGAATGAAAATATGATTTTGCAATTGTTAAAAATTGGAACGTTTTCATCGAAACTTACCATTGCTTAATACGGAGGAAGAAAGATGATTACAGAAGAAATATTGAGCGTCATTCCAATGAAACAAGTGATTGGACAGTTGCCGAATACCATCAAGGATATTTCGGATGATTCAAGAAGTGTTCAGCCAAAAAGCATGTTTGTATGCATCAAAGGATATACGGTGGACGGCCATGACTATGCTCAAGATGCGGTCAATCAAGGGGCAACGGTGGTGGTCGCGGAAAGACCGTTGCAACTGGAAGGCAATGTGGCGCAAGTCATCGTGCCGGATACGAACCGGACATTAGGGCTTATCGCCGCCAAGTTTTTTGATTATCCGTCTGAAGACTTGACGATGGTTGGAGTGACAGGAACAAACGGGAAAACCAGCGTATCGAACATCATTCATCAAATGTTTGTCGGATTGGGAGAAAAATCCGCATTATCAGGCACCATCGGTTTTAATCTGAACGGGGTGCTCTATGAAACAGCGAATACGACAAGCGATGCATTAAGCACGCAGCAAATGATATTCCGTGCGAAAATGGAAGGATGCCATTCGATGGTCATGGAAGTCTCTTCCCACGGCCTGGCTTTGGGAAGACTTGCGGGGGTGGATTTCGATGTGGCCGTGTTTACAAATTTGACCCATGATCATTTGGATTTCCACGGAACGATGGAAGAATACGGATATGCAAAAGGTTTATTGTTTTCCCAATTGGGCCAGGATTTGACAAAAAATAAAGCGGCCGTATTAAATGCGGATGATCCTTGGTCCAAAAAATATGAAAGTATGACCCCATACCCTATATGGACATATGGTTTGAAAAACGATGCCCATTTCCGGGCTGAAAATTGCGGTTTCAATGAAGGTTTTACGACTTTTGATATGATTACGCCTGAAGGAAAATTTCCGGTAACGATGCAATTGTTAGGGGAATTTAACGTTTATAATATTTTGGCGGCGACCGCCGTTTTATATTCCCGCGGTTACCCGATGGAGGCGATCATCGAGCAGATTGAAGACTTGGTGCCGATTCGTGGGCGGATGCAAAAAATCAAAACGGACTTGCCTTTACATATTTTCATCGATTACGCCCACACGCCGGATGCCATCGAAAAAGCCATCGATGCGGCAATGCCATTCAAAAAGCCGGGGAATAAATTGATTTTCCTTGTGGGGACAGGAGGAAACCGGGATAAATCCAAACGGCCTGCCATGGCGGAGAAAGCCTCAAGAGCGGATTACGTCGTGCTAACAACAGATGATCCCCGCTTCGAAGATTACGATAGCATTACAGGCGATTTGGCAAAAGGGATGCTTCATGAGAATTATGCCTGCATCGGTGACCGGGCGGAAGCGGTCCGGCATGCGATCGAGGTTGCGGAGCCTGGGGATGTCATCATCTTTGCCGGTAAAGGACATGAAGATTATCAAATCATCGGCAACAAAAAATATCCTCACAGTGATGCGGATATTGCCTTGGAAGCTGCAAAATTGAAATTTGTCAAAGGGTGAATTTTAGAATGAGCCGTCTCAAAACATAGCGAGACGGCTAAAATTATGATAATTACAGGTATTTGTACGAAAAGCGTTTCAAATTGCAATGATGGCAGTGAATTAAAATGAGAAAATGGTTGTCGAAACATGGACAATTCTTTTATTATTGTTTACGTATGAAAAAAGGAGACGCAGAAATATGGATTCAAAATTAAAACAAGAAATATTATCCCGTCGGACGTTTGCAATCATTTCCCACCCGGATGCCGGGAAGACCACGTTGACGGAAAAGCTTTTGCTATTTGGCGGAGCCATCCGCGCTGCCGGTACAGTCAAAGGGAAAAAGACCGGAAAATTCGCCACAAGTGACTGGATGGAAATCGAAAAACAACGGGGAATTTCCGTTACTTCCTCCGTTTTGCAATTCGATTATGACGGCTATCGGGTGAATATCTTGGACACACCGGGACACCAGGACTTCTCGGAGGATACGTACCGTACACTGATGGCGGTGGACAGTGCCGTCATGGTGATTGACGCGGCAAAAGGGATCGAATCGCAAACGATTAAATTGTTCAAAGTTTGCCGTATGCGCGGCATTCCGATTTTTACATTCATCAATAAATTGGACCGCCAAGGGAAAGAACCCCTTGAATTGATCGAAGAAATCGAGGAAGTGCTTGAAATCAAAGCCTATCCGATGAACTGGCCGATCGGTATGGGGAAAGAATTCTACGGCATTTATGACCGCTACCATCATCGGGTGGAACAGTTCCGGGTGGAAGATAAAGAACGCTTTTTGCCATTGGATGAAAATGGCGAATTGGCCGCTGATCATCCGATGAAGGAAACTTCCTATTATCAGCAGGCGTTGGACGATATTCAACTCTTGAATGAAGCGGGGAACGCTTTTTCGGAAGAGGAGATCCGCCAAGGTGAATTGACGCCGGTGTTTTTCGGTTCCGCTTTGACAAACTTTGGCGTGCAAACTTTCTTGGAAACTTATTTGAAATTCGCTCCTGCTCCGCAACCGCGATTGACAGAAGATGAGCAGCTGATTGATCCAATGGAGCATGAGGAGCTTTCCGGATTCATTTTCAAAATTCAGGCAAACATGAACCCGGCACACCGGGATCGAATCGCTTTTGTGCGCATTGTTTCGGGCAAATTTGAACGGGGAATGAATGTGACATTGGCCCGTACAGGAAAAACGTTCAAAGTGACCCAATCGACGCAATTTTTGGCGGAAACCCGGGAAACGGTGGACGAAGCGGTGGCAGGAGACATCATCGGGCTATATGATACGGGAACATATCAAATCGGAGACACCATTGTGGGTGGAAAGAAATTGTTCCAATTTGAAAAACTCCCTCAATTTACACCGGAACTGTTTGTGAGAGTCAGCCCGAAAAACGTGATGAAATCGAAACAGTTCCATAAAGGCATCTTGCAGCTTGTGCAAGAAGGGGCCATCCAATATTATAAAACGCTGCATACAGAGGAAATCATTCTCGGTGCGGTGGGGCAATTGCAATTTGAAGTGTTCGAGCACCGGATGAAAAATGAATATAATGTGGAAGTTGTCATGCAGCCGATCGGATCCAAAATTGCCCGCTGGATCAAAAATGAAGAGGATGTCAAGGATTCAATGAATTCATCCCGTTCCATGCTGGTGAAAGATCGCTTCGGCAAACTCGTCTTTTTATTCGAAAATGAATTTGCTATGCGCTGGTTCTCGGAGAAAAATGAACATATTCAATTATATAGTTTGTTGTAATACTTGGACTGGAGCGAATGGAAAATTGTTTTCCGTTCGCTCTTTTCGATTGTTTTGGAAGCGGCGGAACAGAATCCCCATAAATATTCCTCGAAAGGGTTCAAACTGTTGAATAATGGGGTATGGAATTGCCCAAAACAGCAAATGGATGACTTGTGAAAGGAAAAAAAGAACCGTATCAAGAATAAGTAATTAATAGGAATATTGGGGATGGAGGAAAAGGGCATGGCAGTTCATTTTTTTACAGGTTTTCCTGGGTTTATCACGAGACAATTGATTCGCCGGATGTTTGAAAATAATGTAGCGGACACGGTATACGTCCTTGTGCTGAAAACGGAAAGAGAAAAAGCGGAAACGGTGCGGGAAAGCATTTTGGAAGCGTATCCTGGCAGAAAGATTGAAATCATCGAAGGCGATATTACATTGCCGAATTTAAACCTCCAAGAAGATACGATGAAAAAAATGGCAGAGGAGGTTCAATATTTCTGGCATCTGGCCGCCATATACGATTTGGCCGTACCGCGGGATGCCGCCTGGAAAGTCAACGTGCACGGCACATCCAATGTGAATGATTTTGTGAAAAAATTGCCTCGATTAAAGCGTTATATGTACTTCAGCACAGCCTATGTGGCGGGCAGAAGGGAAGGGTTGCTTCTTGAAACGGAATTAATACGGCCGGAATCCTTCAAAAACCATTATGAAGAAACGAAATTTGAAGCGGAATTGCTGGTGAGAGATTTGATTGATGAGATTCCGTTGACCATCATTCGGCCAGGGATTGTGATAGGGAATTCGAAAACGGGGGAAACGAATAAATTTGACGGTCCATACTTCTTTTTAAACTTGATCGATCGTTTGAGTTTCCTGCCGTTTATACCTTACATCGGAAAATCCGATGCACGAATCAATGTGGTGCCAATAGACTATATAACGGAAGCGGCGATTTTCCTTTGCCATGATGAGGATGCGATCGGCAAAACGGTGCATTTGACCAATCCAAACCCGCATCCGGTCCAGGAAGTGTACCGGACGATGGTGAAAGAAATGACAGGTCACTTCCCTAAAGGGAGAATCCCCCTTTCCGCTGCAAAGGCGTTCTTGCAAATCAAAAAAGTTCGGACAATGCTGGGGGTTGAAAAGGAAACCATCGATTATCTGACATGGAATGCGACTTTTGATTGTACGATGGCCAAAGCGCTTTTATCAAAAGGAAATATCACCTGTCCGGATTTTATCAAAACGATTCCGGTGATGGTCCGGTTTTATAAAGAAAATAAAAGCAATGAACAGTACCATATCCAAATCAAATAAATTCATTGCAAATCAATTTTGGTGCTGATATACTTAGTTTACGTAAAAATGAATAACCATTGACATTGTCAAAGGGGAGTAGCTATAAGTATTTGGACGCCCAAATACTTACTTCATATTCGTCATTACATGGCGGGTGCCATCGGATATGAAAGCAAATTCATCCGTTTGCTTAGCAAGACCTTTGCCTTTCAAGGGCAAAGGTCTTTTATATTGTATAAAAATGGCATTTCCCTTGAATTGTAGAAGCAGTTTCGGTTGGGCATACAAACATTAAGGAGGAGTAATTCATGGAAGCAATCATTTTGGAATATTTGTGGGTTCTGGTCGTTCTCGTCGCGCTGGAAGGACTGTTGGCCGCGGATAATGCGGTGGTTATGGCGGTGATGGTCAAACACTTGCCGGTGGATCAGCAGAAAAAAGCCCTGTTTTACGGATTGTTTGGAGCGTTGATCTTCCGTTTTACCGCGTTATTCTTAATCACTATTTTAGTGAACTATTGGGAAATCCAAGCGATTGGTGCAGCATATTTATTGTTTATTGCGTTTAAAAATATTTACGAAAAGAAATTCAAAAAAGAGAAAGAAGAACGGGAAATTGAAGAACATCTGCAAAAAGGGAAAGGATTATGGGCTACGGTATTGAAGGTTGAATTGGCGGATATCGCCTTTGCTGTGGATTCAATGCTTGCTGCCGTTGCAATTGCGGTGACACTGCCGGAAATTGGCCATTTTCATATCGGTGGCATCAATGCGGGACAATTTACGGTGATGTTCCTCGGCGGAATCATCGGGATGATTTTGATGCGATTTGCTGCACAAGCGTTCGTCAAATTGTTGAACAACTATCCGGAACTTGAAACAGCTGCCTTTTTAATTGTTGGATGGGTTGGTATTAAATTGGTGGTTTTGACATTATCCCACGAAAAAGTCGGCATCTTGCCTCATGATTTCCCGCATTCAGCACCTTGGGAAATCACATTCTGGGCTGTGCTTGTGGCTATTGCAGCCGGTGGATGGATCATCAGTGTGGCAAAGAAAAAAAAGGAAAAAGCAAAAGAGATCTAACCTGCGAAGGAACGGCTGTAAAAAGGCTGTTCCTCTTTATTTTCTAATGAATTTTTCTTATACTAATAAAAAGTTTATTTGGAAATAAAGAGGAGAAGCCCATGGCAAACATGTCCATTAAAAACAAACAAATAACACCGTTTCAACTTCTTGTCACATTTTATTTTCTGGCCATGTTGATTTCTTTTTTGTTGTTGCGGATTCCGGGCGTATACCAGGATGGAAAAGAAGTATCCGTAATTGATACGCTTTTTACTGCCGTGAGTGCCATCAGTGTAACGGGATTGACCGTATTCAATATTTCAGAAACGTTTACGGATTTTGGGGAAATCATTTTATTGATTATTGTGCAATTGGGTGCGATTGGGGTCATGTCCATCGGCACCTTTATTTGGCTGCTGATAGGCAAAAGAATCGGCTTGCGCGAAAGACAGCTGATCATGATCGATTTTAATCAGACTCAGTTGGCGGGGGTAGTACGGCTTCTTAAAGAAATCATCAAAATTTTGTTCTTTATTGAAGCGATCGGCACTTTGATATTGACCATCCATTTTATGAGATATTTTGATTCCTGGTCGGAAGCATTCAAAAATGGGCTGTTTGCCGCAATTTCCGCAACGACGAACAGCGGCTTTGATATTACCGGACACAGCTTCGAACCTTTTTATAATGACTATTTCGTTCAATTTATTTCAATGATATTGATTGTGCTTGGCGCCATTGGATTTCCGGTGCTGGTGGAATTGAAGCATTATTTATTGAAGAAAGATCCCTCTTTTCGTTTCAGCCTCTTTACGAAAATCACCACTGTAACATACGGTGTATTGTTTATTATCGGCGCTTTTGCCATCTTTTTGCTGGAGTCGTTTCAAACTTTAAAAGGAATGCCTTGGCATGAGAAACTCTTTGTTTCGATGTTTCAATCGATTTCTTCAAGATCAGCGGGATTGACGACAATGGATGTGGAAATGTTTAGTGAGGCGACAAAAATATTTTTGAGTTTTTTGATGTTTGTCGGTTCATCGCCAAGTTCCGTCGGTGGGGGTATCCGGACTACGACATTTGCGATCGCCATGTTATTTTTGATTAATTTCGCCAATGGAAGAAAAGAGATTCAAGTGTTTGGACGGGAAATTTGCTTGGAGGATATTTTGCGTTCCTTTGTGGTGATCATCCTTGCAGCGTTTATGGTATTGATTGCGACAATGGTGTTGTCGATGACGGAGCCGGATGCAACAACCACAGAAATCATCTTTGAAATCACATCCGCATTCGGTACGTGCGGTATGGACCTCGGAATCACAGAAAGTTTATCGACCGCAGGCAAATTGGTCATCATGGTATTAATGTTTGTCGGAAGAGTCGGGCTGATTTCGTTCTTATATACATTGGGCGGAAAGGCGCAAAAACCGAAATTCCGATATCCGGAAGAACGCATTATCATCGGATAATCGGAAAGAAAAAATGTAATTATGTCAAAAGCGCAAGGTGTGAACGGTTTTCCTTGATGTAAAAACACTCCTGGAAGAGACCTGCCACTTTAGTGCGGTATACAATCAAAAAAAATCATCCATTCATTGCGAATGGATGATTTTTTTGTGGACAAGCCACCGTTTTCCGGTAGCATTTTGGTGAAATGGAGAAAGGGGAAAAACAATTTTTTTTAAATAGATCTGTACAAAGTTGTCATAAAATGGACAAAAACGAAATAATTTCTAAAAAATATGAATATTCTCGTCTTTTATGTCATATGCTGTGTAGAAGTGGATATATTTTTATTAAAATAATAATATTTTACAGACAATAATAATGAACAGTATGTGAGAAACAAAAAATAGTCTATAAGTAATAATATATAATTCAAAATCTTTTATCAACGAGTAATAAAAATATAGAGCAATACTACCATATACATTAAAAAAATACATAAAAAAACAAAAAAATAACACCAAAAATTGTCTGAATTTTGAAAATCGGTATTTAATGCTTATTTTATTCTTTAAAATTTTATGAAATAATTTTTATAAAACTTATATTAAGAAAATTTCGGAAAGTTAAAATTTATTGAATAAATTGTAGATAGAGAGAGAAAAAAATTATTTAATGATTGTGGGGAAGGATGGGTGTTTCAAAATGACAAAAGCGACAATGGTACCTCTATTGGAAGATTTGTTCCAATATGATGATCCTGTGCTTATATTAAATACTTCATGTAATATCGAGTCAATCAGCAACAAGGCAGCTCAGATATTAAATTTGGATGAAGAGATAGGGAAGCCCCTTCCCATGGACGATTTATCACAATCAAGATGGAATTCATTTATAAAAAGAATCCGGCAAGAGAAATTTTCCTTCTCTTCATTTAATATTAAAGGCAAAGATTCTGCGTATAAAGAAATAAAAGTTTTCGGAATGTTTCTGAAAAAGAATAACCTGGTGTTTTTAAAAATATTGAACGAAGATTCGGACAACAAGTTTCAATTGTACAGGAAACATTTTCTGAATGATTTGCCTTATGGCCTTCTCTTCTTTAAAGACGAAATGATTAATGAAATCAATTCACGGGCGATTGAATTGCTGGATATCGACTTGGGGAATATTTCAAACTTGTCTTTTGATTCTTTTCTCTCAAAGTATTTCGATTACGGTTATAAAAAGCTGCAATTTTTATCCGAACTGAAAGCTTTTGGACATGCAACGCTGGAAGTGAAGCGTTTGAATCGGCAAAATGAAGAAAGATATTTAACAATGAATTGCAAATATTTCTATTATTTGGACATGATTGTGGTTTCCATCGTGGATCATACGGAAACGGTCAAATTGAAACAAAAAGTGAAAGAACTTGAACATTTTAGTGAAATCGGAAAGATTTCCGCAAATATTACCCATGAGCTGAAAAATGCGGTAACCTCGTTGAAAGGATTTATGGAGTTATTGAAATTCAATACGACGGAAGAAGGAAAAAAATATATAAAAATCATTGAATCCGAAATGCAAAGAATGGAGACCATCCTTTCAGAAATACTCTATTTGGCAAAACCGACCAAATTTATTAAAGAAAAGGTATCCATGCTGCATGTGATCGAAGAAGTGATTGAAATTATGCAGCCCCAAGCTTATAAAAACCATGTCGTGATCCAATTGAAGGCCGATGAAGAATGTGATTCAATGATTACCGGCAATGTCAATCATTTAAAACAAATGTTCATCAATTTGGTAAAAAACGCTATTGAAGTGATGGAAAATGGCGGCACGATTACAATTGAATTAAAAAATATATGCAATAAAGTCCAAGTATTGATCAAAGATGAAGGAACAGGGATTCCGGAAGAAAATTTAAATAAATTATTCACGCCATTTTTTACAACAAAAGATGAAGGAACAGGACTCGGGTTGTCACTCGTCAAAAAAGTGGTGGATGAGCATCATGGAAAAATTTCGGTGGAAAGCATCGTTGATGTCGGTTCCACTTTCATTTTGGAATTTCCGGGTTATACAGAGAATTATACTAAGTATTATTACGATGAAAATCAAATGAAGAAACTGTTGGCATCCCGCACGGCCAATTCTGTCCCGCTTGTATAGCCGCCGCTTTGACAAATCTTTTCTCTAATAGCTATAATGCTCTTAAAGAGATAGAAAAAAGAGGATGATTTGTCTTGTCGTCAAATGAAATCAAACAATCGCTCAAACTGTACATCGTATTGTCAAGGGCCAATAAGGCAATAAATGAAGTGACAAATCAGTTTTTTCAGCAAAATGGAATCAATCCGACAGAATTTGCTGTGTTGGAATTGTTATATCATAAAGGTAGACAGCCCTTACAAAAAATAGGAAGCAAAATTTTATTGGCCAGCGGTTCGATCACATATGTGGTCGATAAACTTGAAAAAAGAGGTTTAATCAAACGGGTATCCTGTCCTTCAGATAGAAGAGTCACTTATGCGGAAATTACCGAAAAAGGTGCCGCCTTCATGGAAAAAATATTTCCGGAACATGAAAAAAATTTGCACGAGTTGATGAATGCATTAACCCCGGAAGAAAAGGATACCGCCATTGAATTGTTGAAAAAATTGGGGTTATCGATCAAAGATTTGTCTTATTAATTAATAAAGAGCTGTTCGACTTGTGCGAACAGCCCTTTTTTGTGGAAACGGAACGGGTTTCAAGACCCTTCGGAAGATTATTTTTCTTTGATTGTCAGCCCCATTTTGATAAGAGCATCTTTCAAATCGTAATCTTTTTGGTCATATACCGTTAAACGGACAAGAAGATTGCCTTTTTCGTAAACGATGCCGACCACTTCGTCATTTTCAATTGTCGCGATATACGCAATGGAATTTGAAATTTCCGGATGTGATTTCACCGCTTCACTGATATCGAACGGTTCATAGTCGCTGATTGCTGCCATCATTTCTTGTGTATTTTTTACAAGATTATCATAATCCGCCTCTTCTTTTGGCATCACTTCAATGCGCATGTTGATGGCATCGTTATCTTGAAGGAACAGCAATTCTTTTCCGGGCTCTTCTTTTGTAAGTTCATAGCCTTCCATAATTTGAATCGTATAAAGATCTTCTTCTACATTGGCAGTTTCAGCGGTGCGTGTTTCGTTATTGGAAGTGTATTGAATTTGATTTTCATTTTGATTTGCATTTTCTTCTTGTTGAGTTCCGTTCTCTTTTGCACTTTCATCTTCAATGTTGTTTGTTTCCTCTTCCGTCTCCTGGTCTGTATTGTCAGGTTCGGCATTCTGGTCTTCCGCTGTTCCACATGCGGCAAGCAATAAAATAAGTAAAAGGGATGTAAATAAAAGTTGTAATTTTTTCATTCTCCAGCCTCCTTGATAATAAGACGGTCTCTGCTTTCAAAAAGTTTCATCTCCCGGTCAATAATGGATAAAAGGCAAGATGAAAAACAACAGCAAAACATAAATTTCATGCGCGACAATGACTAAAGGTATGCTTTGCTTCCACTCATATAAAAGGCCGAAAATAAGGGAGATGATGAATGCACAAATAACGCCCGGAATAAATCCGCTCAACGCAATTGTCAGTGCAAACAAAACGCTTGTCATGATGCATGAAAGGATTGGCGGGACGTATTGTTTGAGAGCATGCTGAATATAGCCGCGCCAAAACATTTCTTCACCGATAACGATAATAAAGATGAGCAGTAAATAATGCCAAATATTATTTGGACCATAAGTTTCCAAGAATTTTCGGATCGTTTTGACGGAACCGTGATCCACGGTTTTTAGCAAAATGTAGCTGAGCCGTACAACTCCGTAAGTGATTGTACCAAATCCGATTCCAAATAAGATATACTTCCAAGTTGGGAGTTCATCTTTGAATTTCCCGAAAAGGATGGAAATGGCGATGCCAACGAGGAGAGTGAACGTATATAGATGCCAGAAGATATTTTTTTCTTCGAAGGTGAAATACATGCTAATAAAGATGAAAGCAAGAGAGAGAAGGAGTACAATCAAATGTTTGGATGATTTCATGTTTTTTGCCTCCTTTGATATCATATTAACAAAAAAAATTCCCCCTATCATCTATAACCAATGAAAAGGGGAAGGTTTTTTTATTCTAAATGATTTTTTGATTCTATAATTTTATAACGTTTATGATTAACGACCGTTTTTTCTTCCAAATCCAATTCCCGATAGTTGGACATGATGGTTAAATCAACAATCACCGAGTTGTCGTTCACTTTTTCCACCAATCCGCGAAGCCCGTCTTTGAATTCGATGATATCTCCCACTTCAGCAATTTTCATAGGCATGCTCCTCCTTTTAAGCTACTATGAAGTTAGTTTGCATGATAATAGAACAAAAGTAAAGTGATTTTCGAATAATTTCTGTCAACAAGCAATATGAGGAGGTTAAGGATGATGAATAAATATAAAATGATGATTGAAAAGTTAAAAAACGGGGAAATAGAAAGTATAGAAATTACGAAAGAGGAATTTTGGGAGTTTCGAGAAGTGCTTGTGAACGATGAAAAATTTAAACATTTCCGAGGGGAAGCAAAGCAGGGGGGAAGGGTCATCTATACGTATTCGGAAAAACCGCGAGCATAAACCTTCCTCAATTCATTAGAAAGAGGGGATCAGGACATGGAGCAATTATTAATTCAATTGGAGCAAATTCGGGAAAAAATGATCCGTTCGGGTTTGGAGCACGGCCTGCATGCTCCGAAGACGATTCGGCTAAGCGAACAGTTGGATCAAATCATCAATCAATATGTTCAAATATCCCTGCTGCTAATTGCGAAAAAATAAAAAATTTTTCAATATTTTGTTATAAAATGCATGTCAATGGGAAATAGTATTTTTTGAACACAGCAACATTCTCATTTTCCCCCTTTTCAAGCAGCAATTTTGCTGCTCTTTTTTTATGGAAAATAATCTTTTTTTTACATATCAACAATTCCCCTTTTATATGGTACATTACAAGAAAGTGTAAAATATACATAAATTTATATCTTAAAGGGGTGTTGGGTGACAATGAGTCAAAAAAAGATCGCATTTATCGGCACGGGTGTGATGGGATCAAGCATCGTCAAACATTTATTGAAAGCGGGTTTTGAAGTGACCGTGTACAACCGGACAAAAGCAAAGGCGGATCCTCTGATTGGGCTTGGGGCTCTCTGGGCTGATACACCTGCCCTTGCTTCAGAAAATGCGGATATCATTTTTACAATGGTCGGTTTTCCTAAAGATGTGGAAGAAGTATATTTTGGGGAACATGGGATTTTCCGGACGGCCAAAGAAGGTTCCATTGTTGTGGATATGACCACTTCAAAGCCAAGTCTGGCCAAAGAAATTTATGAGGCCGCCAAGGAAAGAGGGGTCCGGAGTTTGGATGCACCGGTGTCCGGCGGAGATATCGGGGCGAGAAACGGCACGCTATCCATCATGGTTGGCGGAGATGAAGAAGTATTTAAGGAAATGCTGCCGATTTTTGAGTTGTTCGGTTCCAATATCGTTTATCACGGAGGCGCCGGCGCCGGCCAGCACGCAAAAATGTGCAACCAATTGCTGGTGACGACCAATATGATCGGTGTTTGCGAATGTATCGCTTACGGCATGAAAGCGGGACTGGATTTGGAAAAAGTGCTGCAATCCGTTTCCACTGGTGCAGCCGGCTCCTGGTCATTATCGAATTTGGGACCGCGTATATTAAAAGGGGACTTGGATCCCGGTTTTTATATTAAACATTTCATCAAGGATATGAAAATCGCTTTGGAAGAAGCGGAAAAAATGGAGCTGGATTTGCCTGGATTGAAACTGGCCAAAGAAATGTATGAGACGTTGCTGGAGAAAGGGTATGGGGATTTTGGCACACAGGCGTTGATCAAATATTATCAAGTGTAAGTTTTACAAATTCATAGACTGATAGGGGCGATTTTATTGAAAAAACATTTGGGCGCGAGGAGTCAATGGGCATTATATTTTTCCCTTCCGATTCTTTCATGGGCATTGTACGATTTTGCCAATACAATTTTTTCATCCAATATCAATACGGTTTTTTTCCCGTTTTATATGGATGAAGTGCTCGGTACAGATCAGGTGATGGAGCAGGTGGCAAGCACTTTCATTTCATATGCGAATGCTTGCGCGAGTTTCTTTTTGGTGCTGTTTTCCCCTCTGTATGGAGTTTGGATCGACCAAACCGGTTATAAAAAGCGATTCATCGTGTGGTTTGCGTCCATATCCATATTTTTCACATTTATGATGGGGGTATTTGCGCATCTGGATGTTTCTTCTCAATTTTCAGGGTTGCCCCTCAGTCTTTGTTTGGTTGTTCTCAGTTTTGTCATTGCAAAATTTTGTTTTAATTCGAGTTTAGTATTTTATGATACGATGTTGGGAGATCTTGGCAAGGGAGATGAAATCCCGTTAATTTCAGGATTTGGGGTCGCTGTTGGTTATCTGGGAACGATTGTCGGTTTACTCGTCTACTTTTTCGTGCAGGATGGCGGTTTCCATCGGGCTTTTATTCCAACAGCCATACTGTATTTGATCTTTTCTCTGCCATTGTTTTTCTTTATTAAAGACTCCCCGATTCCGAAAGAAAATCGAAAAAAGATCCGTTTTATTAAAGGGTACAGAGAAATTGTCGATACTTTTAAAGATATGAAAAAATACAAAGCAATTTTTACATTCATGATTGCTTATTTTTTCTTGAACGATGCCATTCAGACAACGATTGCCATGATGGCTGTGTATGCAACGATCATCGTCGGCTTCACCTCCGGGCAATTTATTTTATTATATTTGGTGAGCACCATTTCCACCGTGATTGGTTCGTTCGTGTTCGGCAACATTACAAAAGCGATCGGTGCGCGGAAATCTGTTGCCATTGTGAGCGTCATCATGATCATTGCGCTCATTATCGCGGTCTGCGCCACACAGGAATGGATGTTTTGGATTGCAGGCAGCATGTTTGGCGTGTCTCTGGGTTCCATGTGGGTGACATCAAGAACGTTGATTATTGAATTATCGCCTGAAGAAAAACGCGGGCAATTTTTTGGACTGTTTGCTTTTTCCGGAAAAGTATCATCCATCATCGGACCGGCATTGTACGGGACAGTGACGCTCTTATTGAAAGATTATGGCACTCTTGCTTCACGGGTTGCCCTTGGATCGTTGATTGTATTGACGGTCATTGGATTGATCGTCCATTTGCAAGTCAAACAAGATCAACGGCAAATTTCCGATTAAAAAAGCTGGTGTAGCATTACATAAGGAAGGGATGATTGAAATGGAGCAAAAAGGGATATTATTGGAATCTGGAACGAATGAATTGGAAATTGTCGAATTTGAGGTGGCAAACAATAAGTATGGAATCAATGTCATTAAGGTGAAGGAAATTATCCAGCCGATTCCTGTCACAATTATTCCCCATGCCCATCCGCACATAGAGGGGATTATTCAGCTCCGCGGTGAAGTGCTGCCGGTTGTGGATATGTTGAAAGTGCTTGGAATCAATAATGGGAAATACAGCGATCAGCAAAAATATATTGTGGCTGACTTTAACAAATTGAGAGTCGTTTTCCATGTGGATAATGTAACCCAAATTCACCGGATCTCATGGACTCAGATCGAAAAGCCTTCGGATATTTATCAAGGCAGCTCAAACCAGGTGATCGGCGTTGTGAAGATAGGAGAAACGATGATCTTGCTGCTGGATTTTGAAAAAATTATGATGGATATTAATCCGGATTCAGGTATCAGTGTGGAACCGGTGAAAAAATTGGGAAAACGCGAACGTTCCGAAAAGAGAATTGTTGTGGCGGAAGATTCGCCGTTGTTGCGTAAATTGTTGAATGAAACATTATCCGAAGCGGGTTATGGAAATCTGGAGTTTTTCGAAAACGGCAAAGATGCATATGATTATTTGGAGTCCTTGCTGGACAAAGGCGGAGATATTTCAAAATATGTCCAATTGGTTGTAACGGATATTGAAATGCCGCAAATGGATGGACATCATTTAACGAAGAGAATCAAAACCCACCCGGAATTGCAAAAGTTACCGGTTGTCATCTTCTCCAGTTTGATTACCGACGATCTTCGACATAAAGGGGAACAAGTGGGGGCGGATGATCAAGTATCGAAACCGGAAATAGCGGATTTGATTTTGAAAATTGATGAATTGATTTTGTAATCCCCTTACATTGCATATACATACTGTTTCAAGCCGGTTGCTTCAAGGGCGCCGGCTTGTGTTTTATTTTTATTCGTTGAACCGTCACTGTTCCTATGTCAAAATATTGATAATATTTCAATATTCAAACAAGGGAGAAGGGACTTAATTCCGTGGAAACATTCAATACAGCCATCATCGATATTGGTTCGAATACAATCCGCTTAGTGATATACAGTTACAGCAAGAAGGCGGGATTGCATGAAATCAGCAATGTAAAGAAGGTTGCCAGATTAAGAAAATATATTCAACGGGATGGAAACATGTCTGAAGAAGGCATTGAAAAATTAAAAAATACGTTGATTTCATTTAAACATATTTTGGAAGACTTTGATGTGGCAAAAATGAAGGTTGTTGCAACCGCGGCAATCCGGCAGGCAAAAAACAATGAAGAAATCCTTTTGCGGATGGAACAGGAAATCGGGATCAAAATCGAATTATTGTCCGAAGAAGAAGAAGCCTATTTCGGCTATTTGGCGGTCGTTTACTCGATGGATCTTCCTTCAGCCGTAACCATCGATATCGGCGGAGGATCAACGGAAATCACGCTTTATGACAATAAAAAACTGCAGCATTTCTTCAGCTTTCCATTTGGCACGGTTTCATTAAAACAAAGTTTTGTCTCTGGGGATAAAATTAATGAAAAAGAAAAAACCCGACTATACCAATATGTAAAAAAACAGTTCGAAAGTTTGGGCTGGATCGGCCAAGTGGGATTGCCCGTAGTTGGAATCGGTGGAAGTGCAAGAAATCTTGCCCAAATCCATCACCATTTGATCGATTATCCCATCTCCGGTCTTCACCATTATGAAATGGACGGGGAAGCGTTAAGAAATCTCGGGGATTATTTGGGAAGACGAACTTATGAACAATTGATCCAAATCGAGGGATTATCCTCCGACCGGGCGGACATCATTGAGATTGCTTTAGTCGTCTTTCAAACATTGATGGAAATTGTCAATACAGATTCCTTTTATATCAGCAAAAGCGGACTGCGGGAAGGGTTGATCATCCATAATGTGATGCAATCCAATCCGGAAGCTTTTCATCTCGACAACATTTTTGAAGAATATGCCAACCACCTCGCTTTTAAATACGGCAGAACGGAGGAAGAAGTCGCCAATTTGGTGAATTTGGCGGAAAACTTATATTTGGAAAGCTGTAAACTCAACTTATTGCCTTATAATGAAGAACATTTTCAATTATTAAAAAAAGCGGCAAGCGTGTTTTCGATTGGGGATTACATCGAAATCGATTCATCGAATCAACACACGTTTTATTTGCTGGCCAACCAATCGATTCCGGGCTTGAACCACAAAGATCGGGTAAGGATTGCATTATTGGCGTCCTACAAGAATAGAGATTATTTTAGACGTTTAAGCCGGCCGTTCCGTACATGGTTTACCCGGGAAGAATTGAAAATGTTGAGCCAGTTCGGGGCATTATTAAAATTTGCATATTCATTAAATGTTTCCAAAAGAAATGTCGTAAAAAGTATTAAAATGGAATTAGAAGGGGATAAACTGATTCTTTATGTCTATGTAACAAACAGGGCGATGGCGGAAATTTACAGGGCCGAAAACCAAAAGAAACACATTGAACGGTTGTTTAAGAAGAAATTAAAAATCGAGTTTAACAATGAAGGGTGGAATGAGTGATGAGTACTGAGACAGGACTAAACTTTTCTGATAGGGAGAATTTTGCGGAAGTCGATGAAGTGAATGAAATCGATAGGCAGAAAATGCTGGAAGAAATTGCGAAACCTGAATATTACAACAACAGGGAACTCAGCTGGCTTGCATTCAATGAACGGGTGCTGGAAGAGGCGGAAGATGAATCAAATCCTTTATTGGAACGCTTGAAATTTCTGGCCATATTCAGCTCCAATTTAGACGAGTTTTTCATGGTTCGGGTGGCGGGACTTCAAGATCAGGTCCGTGCAGGATTCCATAAACCGGAAAATAAAGCCGGCTTGACTCCAAAGGAACAATTGGAAAAGATTGCGGAAAAAACCCAAGCCCTTGTGCGAAGACAGATGGAAGTCTATAAACATCTTGTTTACGAATCGCTTCCAAAAGAAAAGATACACTTGGCGGATTTAAAATCATTATCCTTTGAACAGCACCACTATATTAATGATCTGTTTGAAGAAACGATTTTTCCGGTATTGACGCCGATTGCGGTCGATGCTTACCGCCCGTTTCCGACTTTGCAGGGAAAAACGCTGAATTTGCTTGTCATGTTGGAAGATGTGAGGGCATCCAGCGAGTTTAATGAGAAAGTGGCGATTGTCCAGGTGCCGTCGGTATTGAACCGCTTTATTGAAGTCCCAACCGGAACGGACGAAAAAGTGTTTGTTTTATTGGAAGATGTGATCACTTCCCATGTGGATCGATTATTTTACGGCTATAGAGTGAAATCGGTACAGGCATTCCGATTGACAAGAAATGCCGATTTGACGATTCATGAAGAAGGTGCACAAGATTTGCTCGTTGAAATTGAAAAGGAATTGAAAAAGCGCAAATGGGGATCTGGAAGCAGACTGGAAGTGCGGGAAGGCGAAATGGACGATGACGTATTGGAATATTTATTAGACGAATTTGAACTGAGCGAATCCGATGTATTTAAAATTGACGGTCCCCTTGATTTGACCTTTTTATTTAGTTTTGTGAAAGAGTTGTCAAAGGGAAGGGAACATTTATTGTATGAAAGCTTTATTCCTCAGCGGCCGCTGGATTTGGAGTCGGATGAGGATATCTTTGAGAAGGCCCTCGAAAAAGACCTTTTCTTCCATCATCCATATGAGTCCTTTGAGCCGATTGTGGAATTCATTACGGAAGCGGCAAATGATCCATCGGTTTTAGCGATCAAGCAAACTTTGTATCGGGTAAGCGGCAATTCACCGATCATCCAGGCATTGAAACAGGCGGCTGAAAATGGCAAGCAGGTGACCGTCTTAGTGGAGTTGAAGGCGCGGTTTGATGAAGAAAACAACGTGCACTGGGCGAAAGAGTTGGAACAGTCCGGCTGCCTTGTCATTTATGGAATGCATAATTTAAAAACCCATTCGAAAATCACCCTTGTCGTTCGGCGGAAGAATGGAAAAATTGAGCGCTTTGTCCATTTGGGAACGGGCAATTATAACGATGCGACGGCAAAAATCTATACGGATATGGGCATTATTACAACAAATAAAGAATTTGGCACCGATGCGACGAACTTTTTCAATTATTTGAGCGGCTATACGGAGAAGCCGAAATTCCACCATATTGTTGTTTCCCCTTATGATATTCGGGATAAGTTTATTGAATTGATTGATGAAGAAATCGAATACCATAAGAAATACGGTAACGGTTTAATCCGCGCCAAAATGAATGCACTGACAGATAAAGATTTAATTATGAAACTGTATGAAGCTTCCATCAATGGAGTCAAAATCGAGTTGCTTATACGCGGAATTTGCTGTTTGCGGCCGGGCATTCCAGGTATTAGTGAAAACATCACCGTTACAAGCATCGTCGGACGTTTCTTGGAACATTCCCGCATCTACTGGTTCCATCATAACGGAGAAAATAAAATCTTCTTATCTTCAGCGGATATGATGACCCGGAACATGGTACGACGGGTGGAAATATTGTTCCCGATTTATTCGGAAGAAATCAAAAAACGGGTGATGCATATTTTATCCACCCAACTTGCGGATAATGTGAAAGCGCGCATCCAGGACCACAGAGGGAAATACCATTATAAGGAACGCAAGGAAGGAGAACCAATCATCAACAGCCAGGAGCAATTTATTTTGGAAGCGATGAGAACCGTTGTAGTGGAAGAATGACATTAAATTTTAAAGATCAATCCACTCCCTTCAGGGTACGGAATAAAAAGATTGAAACGGCACATACTTTTTGTAACTCTAGGAAGGGAGTGTTTGCGGATGAACAGTGTTTGGACAGTTTTAACCATTATCGTGAGCATCATTTTAATTGGAGTATCGTATGTGACGACTGTCGGTGTCATGAAGAAAACGGATGAGCGGGCTTCCACGACAGACGTGCCAATCAGCAGGATGGTTCGCGATCATCCCATCTTGATGAATCCAATCATTCTAATGTATGTGGTGTTTCTTACGTTTTTAGGAATTTTGATCTTTTACTTATGGGCAAAATACGGTTATTAAATAATTTAATTTCAACCTTCAACCCGAAATTCATGTGCCATTGTCATGGTCAAAAATCTGTCAAATATGATATGATATTGGTAAGTGCGGTCCTCATGGAAGGGGTTGAAGGTTTTGATTTCAACAAAGACACGGGCTTTTTTAGAAACGCCAATCAGTGATTTCATCATCCCGGCGGAAAAAGTGGCCCACGTATTGGTCGGAAACAGCGCCGAGCATGCGCTATTGGTTCTGACAAAGACAGGATATTCGCAAGTACCGGTACTGGATACAAACTTTAAGATTCATGGATTGGTAAGTTCCAAAATGATTACAGAATCCATACTTGGGCTGGAACGCATCGAATATGAGAAGTTGGCCCATATCAAAGTGGATGATTGCATGGAGCGGAATGTGGCTTATTTGAGAATCGATGATACTTTTAAAAAAGCATTGGATCTGGTCATTAACCATCCATTTTTATGTGTTGTCGATTATGATGGCACATTCGCCGGAATTTTAACACGAAGAGTGATTTTGAAGCAGCTGAAAAAATATATTTATCAAACATTAGATTAACAGTTGAAAATCATCGGCAAAATCCATAAGGAAAGAGGATTTTGTCGATTTTTATTGAATTTTTATGTAGTGTATTTTTTTGGAGTGATTGGATGACAACAACAGAAGCAGAAATTATAAAAATATTGGCGGAAGAACGGAACATGCGCAAGGCTGCCGAGCGGCTGTTTATCACCCAGCCGGCCTTGTCCCAGCGGTTGCAGTCGATTGAAAAATATTGGGGGACGCAATTATTTATCCGCTCCCAAAAAGGTTTGACACCGACACCGGCAGGAGAATTGGTCATTCAGTATGCCATTGAAACATTGCAGAAGAAGGAAGAAGTGCTTGAAAAGATTCAGGCCCTTGATTCAAAAGTGCATGGTACACTAAAGATCGCTTGTGCATCGATTGTCGGAATCAACTGGCTGCCAAAAGTGCTGAAAGAATTTGTCACAACTTATCCGGATGTAAAAATCTCTTTAATTACCGGTTGGAGTTCAGAAATTGTAAGAGCGATTTACGATGGGGAAGCCCAAGTGGGAATCGTCAGAGGACAATCCGAGTGGAAAGGGAAAAAAATGCACTTATTCCGGGACACGATGTATTTGGTCGATACGGAAATACAGAGATTGGAAGAAGTTTTAACGACGGAACGGCCTTTTATTCAATTCAAGAGCGATTCCAATTATTATCAGGAAATTCAAGTTTGGTGGCAGGAGCATTTCGCTTCCAGTCCAAAACGGCAAATTATTGTGGATCAAATTGAAACTTGCAAGCAGATGGCGCTCAATGGGATCGGTTACGCCATTTTACCTTCCATCACATTGAACGGAGGGGAAAATGTCAATAAAATCGCACTGACATCCGGCAATCATGATATCGGGTTGACACGGGACACTTGGCTGATTGGCTATGAATCTTCCTTCCAATTACGCCAAGTGGCGGCTTTTGTTGAAATCGTGAAAAACCATGCCCATTCCGTCAATGAAACTTAAAGCGCATATCGTAAGAGCAAATCGGCAAAACAACATTTTCCGATTTGCTCTTTTTGTGCGCCCGGCATGTACATGAACTATAGGGTGTAAGTCCCGAACCCCGAAGACAGAAGTAGAGGTTAGCCAAGAGCAAGGGTGTCCGTGGTGACGCGGAATCTGAAGGAAGCTGGAGGCAAA